>JALSLY010000031.1 GCA_026988035.1 Thermotogae bacterium | reverse complement strand
CTGTCCCTTTCGGAATTAAAGGCTTTATTTTTTCTTTGTCACCAACCAGAACAACGCTATGTTGCGTTCTCTCCACGAACAAAAGCGCTCCCTTCGCCTCTTCGTAGGGAGCGTGATCACTGCCAAAAGCGTCGAGGGCTATTTTTGCCAAGTGAACGAGTCACTCCTTGACTTCAAGAATTTGCTTGCCATTGTAATATCCACAATGCAAACAAACATGATGGGGAAGCATAGGTTCTCCACAATTTGGGCATTTCACAACTTTGATCTTTATCGCTCTATAATATGTTGCTCTTCTCCGACTTGTTCTAGCCTTAGAAGGTTTCTTCTTTGGTACAGCCACTTACAAACTCTCCCTTCGGATTCTATTTGAACTTACCTTTAAGCACGGAAAACGGTAAAACCTTTTCCGTTTTTTGTTCGCACACATGATCAGGATGCTCATTAAGATTTATACCACAATATGGACACAGTCCCTTACAATCCTCTTTGCATAGAACCTTTATTGGTATTTCAACCACAATTGCTTCAACAATCCTATCTTCTACATCTATGAATTCTTCGTTTTGATCGTAATCAAACGTGTTATCAAGAGATACAAGTTCAATGCTCTTTTCAAAATAATTTGATTTTTTTTCTTTTGGAAGATACAAAGCGTCTATTTTTCCATTAATCTCCAAATAGACAGGTTCTAAACATCTATCACATGGATGAATTAGCACCGTTTTTACAAAGCCAGAAATCCTTATTCTGTTCTGGAAAAATTCGGCTTTCAAATTTACATTTACTGGTTTATCGTACGGATAAAATTCACCTTCTAAATCTATTCCTTTCCAATCGAGGCTTTCATTTATTCGTACGATTTTCTCATGTTTTAAGCTTTCAAGTTTTATTTTTAGCATTTTCAACACCTGGCGTGCCCGGGGAGATTTGAACTCCCGGCCTATAGATCCGCAATCTATCGCTCTATCCAGCTGAGCTACGGGCACAGTTCTGGCGGAGAGAGTGGGATTTGAACCCACGGTAGGAAAATCCTACACTTGCTTAGCAGGCAAGCGCCTTCGACCACTCGGCCATCTCTCCATTTCATTGAAAGTCTCGAAAAAACCTGCTATTTATCTAACAGTAAATACCTCTGAGCCCGTGATGTAGTATATCACAAAAGAGATCGTGCACTCAAGATCTGTTACGAATAATTTTTTTCATTTGATCATTTGTGGCAAAATATATTAATGGAAAGTTCCGAGAAAGAAGGCAGAAGATCGTGAAAAAGATAGGTAATATTTTGATAGTTGATCCCATAAAAGGTGAATTCGTTGGTAATGTGTTGGTAGACGGTGGAAGAATTGAAAGTGTAATCCCAAAAAATTCCGATGTTTACAAATATATAGCTATGCCCGGTTTTATTGATTTACACACTCATGGGTGTATAGGGAAAGACACGATGAGACTTTCGGCTGAAGATCTTGAAGGATGGGAAAAATTTCTGTATTCTCAAGGTGTGACCGCATTTCTTCCCACAACCGTTTCAGCGAAGAAAGAAGATATGCTTCGAGTTTCGAAATTCGTTGATGAGTACGTTCACGAAAGAGCATATACGTCTGTGTATGGAATTCACTACGAAGGACCTTACATAAACATAGAGAAAAAGGGTGCCCAGAATTCTGACATGATACGTGCTGCCACAACAGAAGAAATAAGAGAAGTCATTTCTTCAGTGGTAAAACTCATCACGATGGCTCCTGAAGTTGAAGGATTTTACGATGTACTTACTGTTTTAAAAGAAAACAAAACAGTTGTGTCTTTAGGACATACGAATGCAGGTTTTAAAGACATGAGACGTGCATTTTTGTATGGTGTAAATAGAATAACACATTTTCCAAATGCCATAAAAGGACTTCATCACAGAGAACTTGGTGGGGTTGGGGCAGGACTTTATCTTGATTTTGAGATAGAGATGATAGTTGATGGCATTCACCTTGCTCCTGAATTTGTGGATATGATTTACAGAATAAAAGGTGCGGACAAAATAATGCTCATAACCGACTCAATAGATGCTGCTGGGTTGGAAGATGGAAAATACAATCTTGGGGGGCTGGATGTCACAGTTAAGAATGGAAAGGCTACTCTTCCAGATGGAACGCTTGCTGGAAGTACGTTGCTTTTCAACAAAGCAATAAAAAATTTCAAGAAGTTCACCAACTGCTCGTTAAGAGAGTTAGCAAAGGTTTCTTCTTACAACGCAGCAAGAAACCTTGCAATTGAAGATGTTGCAAGAATAGAAGAAGGTTACAAAGCCAATATAGTTCTTTTGGATAAGGAATTGAACGTTATCAGAACTTATTTGAACGGAGAAACTGTGTATGAATCAAACTAAGATACTTGTCTTGTTATCCTTTTCCAAGGAAAATGGCTACCTTTTTTAATTCATATTTCCTATTTCCCAAACCTATTTTCTGTGCGTGCTTCAATTGTTCGTTCCACGAAATACCCGGATGAGCCTTGTGAAACGGGTCTTCACCAACAGAGTTTATGACGAGATCAACGCAAGCTTGATCTAAAGCAACGGGATCCGCGCTTGCAGCTATGCCTATATCCGGAGCGATTGGAGGTCTGTTTATGGACCAGCAATCACAATCTGGAGAAACTTGGGTTATAAAAGATATGAAAATTGCTTTTTTGCTTTTCAAAACGGCTTTCGAGTACTCAGCAATTTTTCTACTCAAAAGTTCTGAGGATGCGTTCCATTCTGGTACCATGGCCCCATAATTGCACATTGCCACACATTGTCCACAACCAATGCATGCGTTGTAATCTATGATGGCGTGATCGCTAACTTTAACGGCACCGGTTGGACAGTATTTTTCACACATTCCACATGCTACACAATTTTCTGTCATTACAATCGGTTTGGAAGTTGAGTGTTGCTCAAGCTTTCCAGCTCTTGCTGCCGATCCCATTCCAATGTTTTTCAAAGTTCCTCCAAAGCCCGTTTGCTCGTGCCCTTTAAAATGTGTCATGACGATTAAAGCATCTGAAAGTGCTATTGCAGATCCTATTTTTGCTTTTTTGACGTATTCACCGTCTATTTCCACTTCAACTTCATCACTACCACGCAAACCATCTGCGATTATTATTGGGGCCCCAATAACTTCTGAGGTAAAACCATTCAAAGTGGCGGTTTGCAAATGATCGACTGCGTTGGATCTACTTCCTTTGTAAAGAGTGTTGGCATCCGTGACGAAAGGTTTACCTCCCAGCTTTTTGACCATATCAGTTACCACTCTAACATAGTTAGGTCTTATGTAAGCAAGATTTCCATATTCTCCAAAGTGAATTTTTATTGCCACCAGATCACCTTTTTTAACAATTTTACTTATGCCTACCTCTTTTAGAAGAATTTCAACTTTTTTCATTAATCCCATTCCGGGAGTTGTTGTCAAGTCGGTGAAATAAACTGTGGACAATTCTTTCTCCCTCCGTTTCAAAATATATCACCATTAGCGAGTTTAAAATGCACAAGTCTGAGCTTATCAATAACTTGCAAGTCGTAAGGACATCTTTCTTCACACAAGCCACAGTTTGTGCAGTCTGTGTAATTTTTGTCCATGCTTTTGTACGCTTCCTTCGCTTCATTTTGATTTCCAAACCAAAATGCCAACCTTTCTCTCAAGGCGTAATCTGGCGCTTCATGTGGTTTGTAATCCCTCATTTGTCTATCGTACCAACCTTCATATTCGAATATTTTTGGTATATTTATTCCTTCTGGACACGGCAGGCACTTATTGCACTGTCTGCAAACATAGCTGTTCAATTCGGGAGCTCTGAAGTACAAATTTTCCATACTTTTTTTGCTCATGGGCTTAAAATTGTCGACAATAGAAATGTCTTTGAGAAGTATTTCTTTAGAATTAGTCCCAGCGACCATGATATCTATATCTTGGGAGAGTGCATATCTGAATGCGTCTTCAGTTGATCTGTAAAGATATCCGTCTGCTACTGCCTTCATTCCAACTATTCCCATGTTTTTTGATCGAGCGTAGGGCAAGAATTCTTCAAAAATAGATGGAAAGTTGAATCTGTCGTAATAGTTAAATCCCGTCATAGCCACATCCAGCTCTTGTGCTTTCAACAATTTCAAAGCGTAATCCGGTAAACCGTGAAAAGATACACCAATTGCCCTGATCATTCCCTTTTCTTTTGCCTCAAAAACATAATCAAGTGCGGACGGCCTTTTCAAAAGGACATCAACATCTTCTTGCATTGTGACATGATGTAAAAAAAGAATGTCAAGATGATCCGTTTTAAGGTTTCTTAAAGTCCTTTCAACGAATTTTCTGGCTCCTTCTCTGTCTCTGATATGGCACTTACTTACCAAGACCACGTCGTTTCTTCTGTTTTTGATGGCATAAGATAGTTTCTTTTCTGATTCTCCATCTCCATATTCCGCTGCAGTTTCGATGTAGTTCCCACCGTGATCGAGGTAGATATCGACGAGTTGTGACACAAGCTCTTTTGAAATTTCGAGCATGTGAAAGCCACCAAGACCCAATATCGAAACTTCAATTCCGGTTTTTCCAAGTATCCGTTTTTCCATTTTTCCACTCTCCCTAACTTTCAAGAATTGCTCTTGCTTCTTTCAAGGATGCTATTATTGAAAGATGTTGTGGACAAACACTCTCACACTGACCGCATTCAACACATTGAGAAGCATCTGACTTTTGATCAATCAGAAATTTGTATTCTGCTTTCGAATCTTTCAAGTTGTTGAAAATGAAAGCGTCGTTGTAAAGCTGAAAAACATCTGGAATGGCAACACCACTTGGACATGGAACGCAGTATCCACAACCTGTGCAATCGACTTTTACCTTGTCTCTGTATATTTTTTTCACGGTATCGATCGTTTTCATTTCCTCTCTTCTAAGTGTGTAGTCAGGATTGCTTGCGATTTTCACGTTCTCTACAACTTGTTCCAAGGTACTCATTCCGCTTAGAAGGAGTGTTACCTCAGGATGAGACCAGACCCATCTTAGTGCCCATTCAGCCGCACTCCTCTCGGTAGATGCACTTTTAAAAACTTCCATAGCTTCTTTCGAAACTCGATTCGCGAGTTTTCCACCTTTTATAGGTTCCATTACAATGACAGCCATGCCCTTTTTATGCGCATATTTGAGTCCGGTGATTCCTGCCTGATAGTGCTCATCCATGTAGTTGAATTGGATCTGGCAAAAATCCCAATTGTATGAATCGACAATTTCTTTAAATGTTTTCAAATCGTCATGAAATGAGAAACCTATGTATCGAATTCTTCCATCAGACAAGGCTCGTTTTATGAAATCAAAAACTTTGTATTCTTTCAATTTTGCCCATCTGTCTTTGTTCAACGCATGGAGGAGATACATGTCGACGTGATCTGTTTCCAACTTTGAAAGCTGTTCATCGAGATATTTATCAAAATCTTTGTGAGATTTTACAAGCCAAACTGGTGATTTCGTGGCAAGATATACTTTTTGCCTATACCCATCTTTTAAAACCTTGGCAACGAATAATTCGCTGTTTCCTTTGTGATAAGGATATGCCGTATCTACGTAATTAACTCCGTTGTCGATTGCATATCTCACCATTTTGAAAGCTTCTCTTTCGTCTATTTTGGAATAGTCATCATTGATGATGGGAAGTCTCATACATCCAAAACCAAGCACCGAAACTTCAAAACCGTGTTTTCCAAATTTTCTATGATTCATAAATCACTCCCCCTTATTTGGAGCTAAAACTTTTCTGTAGTAAAGATAAGAGAAAAGCCATACGAAAATCATCGAAACCGCAATCACGATTCCGAGTACGCCAAAGTTGATATTTTCAACGTAATTCCAAAATATACCGTTGAGTTTAAGACGACTTGCGAAAACCTGAAGCCATTCGATCATTCCAACGATTAAAGCTATAAAAACAGAAAGGCCAGTGATTGTCATGTTGAAAAAAAGTTTTCTTATCACATCTACCATTGCCCAATCGTAGATCTTCATCATCGCGATCCCATCTAATGTATCCATCATGCTCATACCTGCCGTGAAAAGCAAAGGGAAAATCATGATCTGCCATACGGCCTGGCCATTTTGCGCCATCGTTGCGGATATTCCCAATATTGCTATTTCTGTTGCCGTGTCAAAACCCAAACCAAACAAAAATCCTATTGGATACATCTTCCAGCTGACATCCATTTTTTTGTACAAGAATTTAAAAAAATTTCCCATTAATCCCCGTTTTTGAAGGACATTATCCACACTTTTTTGAATATCTTCACTGATTTCTTTCGTTTCTTTGTAGTCTTTGAAAACGCGATACACTTTCCAAAAAATAAAAAAATTGATGAGTCCTATGAAGGTTAAAAAGCTTGCTGAGACAATAGTTCCGATTAAACCACCGATCTCTTTTAAAGCCCCCATCTGTCCTTGCACTTCTTTTGTAATCAAGATCAACGCCAACGATAACAATATTACAACTGTTGAATGTCCCATCGAGAAGAAAAAACCAACCGCCACAGGTTTTTTCCCGTCTTGCCTTAACTTTCTCGTTACGTTGTCAATGGCGGCTATGTGATCTGCGTCGAATGCATGTCTGAGCCCGAAAAAATACGCAAGTGCCCCTATGGCTAAAAAAGTTCCGGAAAATCTCATTAAAAACGGTAGAAACCACACAACTGTGTTGAAAACGAAAACAACTCCAAGTAAGCTCCACATACGCTTATGCAGAGTATTCACTTTTTTTCACTCCATCTCTTCTATACAGGCTTTTAGGGCAGAATTGTAAACGACTTTCAACGGAATATTGTTTTCCAAAGACACCTTTCTGCAATCTTCGTATTCTGGGGAAATGTTTAGGATGGAATCTCGATCTTTTGCAATCTTTATCCTGATCTTTCCCCATTTGGTTTCAACAATTTTACTTTCCCTTTCGAGGCAATATCTTTGGATTTTCCTTGTTACTCTTACACCAAGTGTCGTGGTTTCTGTTAGAAGGATCTTTACGATTTCCTCAAGAAGTTCATCTGTGACTAACACCGTAATTCTTGAGGCGGGTCTGTTTTTTTTCATCTGAATGGGAGTCAGAAACACGTCTAACGCTCCAGCTTCAAAGAGTTTTTCCATAACGTAGTCGTAAAATTGTGGGTTCAAATCGTCGATATTAGCCTCAACTACATCAACGAAGTCCATTTTAAAATTTGATTCAACGAATTCTCCTAAATTCAACCTCAGCAGATTGGGAATTTTGAGATCACGAGTTCCCGCACCGTAAGAAGTACTTGATATCTGCATTTCGGGCCTTGGACCAAAATCTTCAGCAAGAGTTGATATTATCGCTGCCCCAGTTGGTGTTGTGAGTTCAGATTTTATGCCTATGGAATAGATGGGGATCCCTTTGAGAAGTTCCATTGTTGCCGGAGCCGGAACGGGTATTTTGCCATGTGCGCTTTCAACGAATCCATTCCCCACGTGAATGGGGGAAGCTTTTATTCGTTCTATCGATAAGAGTTCCATGCCAATAACCGATCCGACAATGTCGACAATTGCATCTGTGGCACCAACCTCGTGAAAATGGATTTCATTTATATCAACACCATGTATTTTTGACTCAGCTTTCGCAAGTTGAAAAAATATATTTTTGCTTTTTTCTTTTACATTCTTTGAGATGCTGCTCTTGTCTATCAACTCTTGAATATCACGAAGACTTCTATGTGTATGTTCATGTTTTTTCAACTCCATATTGACATAAGTGGCAGATATTCCGTTTTTCAGGACTTTTTTTGACTCGATTCTGTACTCTTCATCCATTCCAAGCTTGGAAAGCTCCTTTTTGAGGATTTCAAGTGAAAGGCCAGCGTCGATCAAAGCTCCCAACACCATATTTCCACTGATACCAGAAAAGATATCAAAATAAGCGTCCAACTTTTATCACTCCTTTATCTTGTTTATCAGAGAAGCGAGATGTGCTGCACCAAAACCGTTGTCTATGTTCACCACACCAATGCCCCCTGAGCAATTATTTAACATTGCCAAAAGTGGTGCAATTCCGTTGAAATTCGCACCATATCCCACGCTTGTGGGAACAGCGATAATGGGTTTATCTACAAGACCTGCCACAACACTTGGAAGTGCTCCATCCATACCAGCTACCACAACGATTACTTTGGCTTCCCTAAGCTTTTCGACATTTCTTAAGAGCCTATGGATACCTGCTACTCCAACATCCAACAATATCTCGACGTTGTTTCCCATTACGTTAGCGCTTTCTCGAATTTCTTCTACAACTGCCTGATCTGATGTACCCGCACTGACAACAAGGATCCTTCCAACTTTAGGCAAAGGATTTCTCTCAACTACCATTGTTTTTGCAATAGGATTGTACCTAACATCACTTATGGATTCCTTAACTTTTTCATAAGCTTCTTGTTCAGCTCGTGTCGCTAAAATATTTTCGTGTTGCTGAGTCAAACTTTTCATGATTTTGACTATCTGTTCAATGGTTTTTCCTTGGCAAAGCAACACCTCTGGAAATCCTCTTCTTCTCTCACGTAAATGGTCGATCTTGGCAAATCCGAGATCTTCATATCCAATATTTTCTATCGCTTTGGCAACATTTTCTAAAGACATCTTTCCATTTTTAAAATTCTTTAAAAGCTCTATCAAATTCACTTCAACACCTCATTCATGCTTCCTGTTCTGTAACCTTGGAGATCCAAGGAAACGTATTTGAAACCAAGACTTTTTACCATTTTCACGATTTGCTCTCTATTCCTCATGATCACATCCATTTCTTGAGGCAAAACTTCGATCCTTATCGTGTGTTCATCGTGATATCTTGCCCTGTCCAAAGTTAATTCAAGCGAACGTAAATAATTTTCAATTTTTCGCAGTTTTTCAAGTCTTTCCTTATTTATTTCAAGATCATAGCGAAATCGCGTTGCTATACAACAACCCAACGGTGGTCTATTCCAAGTTTTAAGTTTGAGTTTTTTTGAAAGTTCTCTTATTTCCTCTTTTGTGAATTTGTAATCTTTAAGAGGACTTGAGATTCCCAATTCCTCAAGAGCTCTTATGCCTGGACGATAATCCGTTCTTACATCATCGTAGTTTGTCCCGTCTAATATATAATTCACTTTGTTGAATTTTGCAATTTCTTTGATTTTTGAGAGAAGGCCCAATTTGCAATAGTAACATCTCAATTCATCATTTTTGGTGAAACGTTCATCTTTGAGTTCATCCATTTCTATTTCAAGATGTCTGACACCCATTTCTTTTGCCAAGAGCTTAGAATTTTCAAGATCTTCTTGAAATCTTATGCGTGATGTTATCGTGACAGCTATGACGTTTTGAATGCCGAGTGTATCCTTACACACCCTAAGCAAAAATGTACTGTCCACACCTCCCGAAAAAGCGACCACAACTTTTTTCATTTTCCCAATTTCTTCCTTCAATTTTTCGTATTTTTGCATTATATCCATGCAGTTCAACCTTTCGCTTTCAAACTCGATTCTCTAACCACAAGAGTAGGAGAAAATACATATTTTCGAATATTGGCTCTTTTCTCAATAAGCTCAATAAGCATTTTGGCAGCAACTTTCCCCATTTCTTCAGCAGGTTGTTTAACAGAAGTTAGAGAAGGAAAGATAAAGTCACACAAATTGGTATCATCAAATCCAACGACAGCCACATCTTGTGGAATTCTCAGCCCTTCCTCCTTTAAAGCTTTGATCACACCTATTGCGACAAGGTCATTCATACAGAAAACACCGTCAACTTCGACTTTTTCGGATTTCTTTATTATTTTTTTCATCTTCTCGTATCCAGCTTTTTCGTCATATCCAATCTTTAAAGTTTTTGGCTGTAGTCCAGCTTGCTTCATAGCTTCTTCATAACCTTGAGCTCTTTGAATAGAAACAAGAAGCTCATCCGTACCTCCAAAATGGACGATCTCTTTACAACCGTTGTTCAAAAGATGTTTAGTTGCCGTATAGGCACCATAATAATTGTCCAAAAGAACAGATGCGATGTTATTAGATTCATACTCTTTATCGAAAACCACAATGGGCAAAAAATTAGAGATATACTTGACAAAGTTATCCTCGACTCTGGAATTTCCAAATATTATCCCTTTTGCACCATTTGTTTTGAGCCGTTCGGCCATCTCTTCTTCTCTTTTTGAATCTCTGAAAGAATCCATTAACATGAGCAAAGCCTTGCTCGAAAGGGCAATTTCTATTCCTCTTGTGACTTCTGCAAAAAATGGATTGGTAATGTCGGGAACTATGAATCCAATAGTAATGGTGCTTTCCTTCGTCATGCATCTTGCATGATAATTTGGAATGTAACTGAGATCATTCGCAATTTTTAGTATTTCTTCTCTTTTTGCTTTGCTTATTCTTCCTTTTCCATTAAGAACCCGGGAAACCGTAGAAATCGAAACATTTGCCATTTTGGCTATATCGTTTATTGTTACCATATAAGCACCTCGTTGAGCAAACGCTTTACCAAATTCTATCATATTTCAACACATACAAAGCATAATAGTTTGTAACAGTTATATTAAATAACGGTTTGTTTTTTCCAACTCACTCACGTTGTGCATCAACTTTACAACCTATGAATATTTATCAAATGAGTATCGCTTTTCAAGCGATAAAAGAATTTTTTTCGAAGTTTTATCAAGCGTTATCCTGAGCCGACCGTAGGTCGTCCCGGACCGACCGCAGATCATGCTGTACTTGATACATCTGATAGAGTCTTAAACCGACATGTCATCCCGGACCTGATCCGGGATCTCATCCTCAGATTCCGGCTCGTAGGCCGGTATGACATTATGGTCAAGGATTCTGTTAAAGCACACTGCATACCTAACACTTTCCACCGCTATGCGGTCCCCCTTCTCAGCTATCGCTTCGGTCATGGAAGTGGGAAAGACATTGCACACCGTGCAATCCCACTCAGCTATCGCTGGCGCCTACTACTCGGTTGCCACCTCAGACACAAAGGGGGTGGAAAAGACGTTGCTCTTAACTTCGTTTCGTCCAGAAAAGCGGGAAAGATATTGCGTACTGCGCAATATCGTGGAGAATCGAAAATTGTCAAAGATGGTGGTTAGTCTTACCTTTTTGAATAATAAATTGAATAGCGAGAATGTAGCCGTAACCTCCGAAACCAGATACAATACCATTACAAACAGGAGCAGTTACGCTATGAGAACGAAATTCTTCACGCTTGAAGATATTGGAAATGTGTACTTCTACCTTTGGGCCTTTAAAAAATTCCAACGCATCCCGAAGCGCATAACTGTAGTGTGCAAGTGCTCCTGGATTTATGACAATGGCATCTGTGTCAGAAATATTTTGAATATGGTCCACAAGACTTCCTTCATAATTTGACTGAAAAAAGTCGACTTCTATTCCTTCAAGTTTTGCCCATTCCCTTATGTGTTTTATGATTTCATCATATCCTAATGTACCATATACCTTTGAATCGCGCCTCGAAAGTACATTCAAATTAGGTCCATTTATTATATGAACTTTCAATCACTCCACCTCCATTCCTTGAGAGATTCTGCACCATTTTCGTATACGTGTACCACATTGCCAAAACGGTTTCTCTCGAGTAACACCATCACCCTTAAAACTCGTTTAGGAGAGTGAGAAAAGTCTGCTTCCTGAAAGCACATTGAAGAGAAAGCACGACCAGATTTTCTGAAAACTGTAGCGGGATTCATGGATCTCAAATCAGGTGTTACGCTAAAAATAACAGCCACTACTTCTTCAGATTCTATAGAGTTAACGCTGAAAATCTTATTCATGAGCTGGTTTGTTCTTTTCTCTATCTCTTGAGGCGTATCTTTATCCACAAAGATGGCTCCTCTTATTGCCAGCAATTTGATTCCTCCCCTCATAAGTATTTTGATTCTGATCTATATCCTATCACAAGAAAGATTTTTAACTACATCAAACATTCTTTGGTACAATAAAAATACAATGAAAGGAGTGGATGATTTGCAAATTGCGATAGTTGGTCTTGGACAGATAGGTGGTTCAATAGCACTCAAGTTACAAAAAATGGGATTACGGCCGGAACTTTTCGATATTGACCCAAAAGTATGTGCTTTGTTAAATGCCAAATGTGAGGAATTTAATGGACATGGGTACGATCTCGTGATTCTTGCATTACATGTTCCTGTACTGTTGAGGAAAATTGAAAAACTTCCAAAAGATAATCTTTATCTTGATACTGCATCGATAAAGTTCCCAATTATGGAGAAAGTAAGAAAGATGGGTTTGAATTTTATTGGTGGGCATCCAATTGCAGGAAATGAAAGAGTTGGACCAGATTCGTGGGACAGCGAAATGTTTAACGGGAAGCCATTTGCTCTTATAAGTGTTAGTGCCTCTGAGAGTGAGAAGGAGATTGTTGAAAAATTTGTTGGAATTCTTGGTGCACGTGCAGTATGGACAGAAGCTTTCAAACACGATGTAGCTCTCGCTTATACTAGTCATGCTCCATATTTCATCTCCGCCGTTTTGAAAAAACTTGGAACTCCTTATGAAGAGCTGTCCGGACCGGGTTATGCTTCTATGACAAGACTTGCGAATCAAAATCCGAAACTCGGAAGAGTTTTTAAAAAATATAACTCTCAGAATGTTGCTAATGTTCTTGAAAAAGTTGCTGTCGAGATAAGAAAAATTGCGGATGAGATGAGAAAATGTTGAACTATGGAATAATAGGAGAACATCTTCCACACACTTTGTCGCCCAAAATTTACAACTCCCTTTTCAAAAGATACAAAATAAACGCGGAGTACAGAGTCATAGAAATTCCTCAAAATAGTTTTGATTCTCTCATCAAGGATGTTATCAAGAATCTTGATGGATTTAATATTACCATACCGTACAAGACGCGGATAATGTCGTATTTGAAATACGTATCTGAAGATTCGGAAAAAATTGGTGCTGTCAACGTTGTAAATTCCAGGAAAATGGGGTTCAACACGGATTGGAAAGGCTTTCTTGAAAGTGTGAAAAGTCGAAAACTGTATGGGAGCAGTGCCGTGATCATAGGTGCGGGTGGAGCAGCACGCGCTGTGTGCTATGCCCTTAAAGATATGGGATTGAACGTGTATGTGGAAAATCGTACCCGTGAAAAGGCTGTAATTTTAGCAAAGCAGTTTGATGCTCAGGTTGGAATACCTGCTCCATCTGAAGTGGCGATCATCGTTAACGCAACTCCTTTAGGAATGTATCCAAATGTTGATTCAATGCCCGATCTTGATCTTTCACGGTTTTCCAAAAAGTGCCTCGTTTACGATGTTGTATACAATCCAAGACCAACTAAATTTCTTCGTCAAGCCCAGAAACTTGGTATGAGGACAATAGATGGATATGAAATGCTCATTCAACAGGCAATTTTGAATCTGAGCTTGTGGTCATTTAAAGAATTAGCAGAAGAATTGAAAGGTAATTATCCGCTTTGAAGGTCGCTTTAAAAATATCAAAAAGGCAACGTGATTTTTTTCTTGACTTTAATTTGACAAGAGTTCTTCTTTGGTGTAAAATGAAAAACAATAGTTCTTTATTTTGAGAAGAAAGTGATGTGTATGGCTTTGTTTTTGATTTCAACGATATTTGAATACAATTTTTGGTATTATCATCGCACCCGATTTATGGTGTGCGAAGTTTAGTTTTGCACTAATTCAACCATAAATCGGGGACTCCTTCAAAGGAATCCCCGATTTTTTTATTTGAAAGGGGATGAGGTAAATGATAGTAGTTTTAAAACCTAGAACCACTGATGAAGACATATCAAAGGTCGTGAAACTTGCAAAAGAATTTGGTTTTGATGTAAACATATCCAAAGGAGCAGAGAAAACGATCATAGGAATAATAGGCGACAACGTGTATGAAAGACGTGACTCTTTTGAAGCTCTCAGCTGTGTGGAAAAAATTGTGGCTGTGCTTAAACCATTCAAACTTGTTTCGAGAGAATTTCATCCAGGAGATACGGTAATCAACATAGGAGATGCGGAAATTGGAAATGGAAATTTTGAATTCATTGCAGGACCTTGTTCGGTTGAATCGATGAAACAAATGGAAATGGAAGCAGAGTTTTTATCTGGTTTAGGTGTGAAGTTTCTCAGAGGTGGTGCTTTTAAACCGAGAACATCTCCATATTCGTTTCGAGGATTAGGTGTTAAGGGTTTAAAAATCTTAAGGAAAGTTGCCAATGAGCATGGCATGAAGGTTGTTAGTGAAATAATGTCTGAGCAAGATTTGGACCTTTTTGAAGAATATGTGGACGTGATTCAGGTAGGAGCACGCAGTATGCAAAATTTTAGGCTGTTGGAAAAATTAGGAGGATCGACAAAACCGATTCTCTTAAAGCGGGGTTTTATGTCAACCATTGAGGAATGGTTATTAGCTGCAGAATATCTTTTTCATCATGGGAATGATCGAGTGATTCTCTGTGAAAGAGGAATAAGAACATTTGAAAAGTATACAAGGAATACTTTAGATATATCGGCAATTCCTCTTGTCAAGAATCTTTCACACTTACCTGTTATTGTGGATCTAAGCCATTCCACTGGCCGCAGAGATCTTATTAGGCCGCTTTCAAAAGTAGTAGTTGTTTCCGGTGCAGATGGAGCAATGATAGAAGTTCATCCCGATCCAGAAAAAGCATTATCAGATGGGCAACAAAGTTTGAATTTTGAAGAGTTTGAGGTTACATACAGAGCAAGCATGAAATTGTACCAAATGATAGGGGAGTTCATATGGAGCTGAAAATAGAAGCTGCAAAAGAAATAAGAGGAACGGTTGTCCCACCTCCGGATAAGTCTATAACGCATAGAACCGTGTTCTTTGCGTCGATCGCAGCTGGAACGTGTAAAATATACAATCCACTAATATCAGACGATATCAGAAGGACAATAGATGTGATAAAAAAATTGGGAGCTGTTGTAAATGAAGACGATGGAAAGATCGTTGTGCAACCCTCTAAGTTTTCTGAACCTTCTATTCCTTTATTTTGTGGAAATTCTGGTACGACTGCTAGGATATCTCTAGGATTGATCGCGCGAAGCCCCATTTTTGTGGTGCTTTATGGGGATAATTCTCTTTCGAAAAGGCCAATGGGTAGGGTTGTGAGGCCCTTGAAAACATTAGGAGCGAAGTTAAATGGCAGAAATGGTTCTTTAAACCTTCCGATGTCGGTGATGGGAGGAAATTTGCATTCTGCCGAATACACTTCTGAAGTTGCGAGTGCTCAGGTTAAGACTTCATTCATCATTGCTGCTCTTGCCGGAGATGATGTTTCTATATATACAGAACCTCTAAAAAGTCGAGATCACACAGAGAGATTCCTTGAACAATTTGATGCTGTTGAAGTGAAAGGCAACTCTGTGATAGTGACTCCCTCAGTTGTTCCTGCGTTCAGTACAAATATTGTGGGGGATTTTTCATCTGCATCGTTCTTTTTGACCCTTGGAGTTTGCCATCCAAATGCACGCATTAAGATAGAAAATGTGGGATTGAATCCAACGAGAACAAAATTTTTGGAAGTTTTGAAGAGAATGGGAGCGAAATTTGAAATTGTGGATTTTCACCAAGATGTTGAACCGTATGGCACAATCATTGTCGAAAGTTCCGAACTTTATGGGATCGATGTGAATGCCGAAGAAATACCTTCAATGATAGATGAAATACCTCTTATTGCTCTTGCAGGCGCTTTTGCGGCTGGAAAAACGGTGGTACATGGAGCTTCTGAAATCAGGAAAAAAGAATCGGACAGGATAAAAACTACCGTACAAATATTGTCCAAAATGGGGGCCAATGTTGAAGAACATGAAGATGGATTTGTTGTCGAAGGTGGACACCTATTACATAATGGTACGGTAGAAACTTTTAATGATCATAGAATGGCGATGCTCGCAAGTATCGCTGGAATTTGTTCTCAAGGTGTGAATGTTAGGGAAGCTGAAAGTGTTTCCATTAGCTATCCTTCATTTTATTCTGATCTTGAAAGGATGGTTGCAAAATGAGAATAACAACAGCGGGTGATTCGCACGGGAAAGGACTCTTTGGGATTGTAGAGGGATTTCCGGCTCATTTTAAGCCTGACTTGTCAGGCATAAACCGTGCGCTAAAATTGAGACGATTAGTTTATGGCAGAGGCGCAAGAATGAAGCTCGAATCTGATCATGTAGAGATACTTTCTGGGATGTGGAATGGTGAAACATCAGGTGCCCCATTAACATTTTTTATAAAGAACGTTTCCACGACGCCACCAAATCGAAAAACTTCTGTTCCACGCCCTGGCCACGCGGATTTTGCTGGCATGCTTAAGTATGATTTTAACGATGCAAGAATTGTGACAGAACGTGCAAGTGCAAGAAGGACCGCAATGGATGTGGCAATTGGAGAATTTTTTCGGCAAGCACTTGAAAAGGTGGGGATCAAGGTGTGGGGATACACTGTTGGAATTGGAAATTTTGAAACGGATGAGGAAACGCTACAAACACCTTTGATCGAAGAACATCCTTTGTTATGTCCGGATTCGAGAATTGAGAAACTCATGATCACAAAGATAGATGAAGCTGAAAAAAACGGAAGTTCCTTGGGCGGGAAAATCAGAGTAATGGCAAGTGGTGTTCCAATTGGGTTAGGAACGTTCAATACCTATCAAGGTAGATTTACTTCCAAGATCGCTCATGCACTCTTTGATATACCTTCCGTACGCGGAGTTTTATTTGGAGATATTTTGGAGACCTACAAACTTGAGGGTTATGAAACGATCGATGAAATACGCAAAGTAGGTATGAGAAGGACCAATCATGCAGGTGGAATAGAAGGAGGAATGTCGAATGGTCAGCTTATTTCGATCGATCTGCTCGTAAAACCCGTTCCAACACAAAAGAGAGGAGTAACTACGATCGATATGAATGATGGTTTGGAAACCATCACGAATTACGTAAGATCTGATACATGTGTGGTAGCAGCTGTTGCCATTGTATCGAGAGCGATACTTTCAACCGTTTTGTTTTCAGAACTCATGAAGGAATTTGGCAGTTCTACATTTGAGGAACTTTGTGAGAGAGTTGATCTTTACAGAAGGCGTGTGAGGATAAATGGATGACAGGATTGCTTTAGTTGGCATGATGGGGAGTGGAAAGAGTGAAATTGGGAAAAAGCTTGCTGACATGCTTGGATTCACTCAAGTGGATTTGGATGAAGAATTTGAAAAAAGATACGGATCGATATCTATTTTTTTTGAGACTCATGGTGAAGGGAAGTTTAGAGAAAAGGAAGAGGAATTGCTTGAGAAATTTTGTAGACGCAAAAACATTGTTATTTCGACAGGAGGAGGAGTCATTGAAAAGCCGAAAAATCTGGAAATTCTCAAAGCAATGAGAACTTTTTACCTTGAAATTCAACCAGAAGAGCTATGGAGAAGAGTTAAAAATTCTTCGCGACCGTTGGTTAAAAAAGGGAAAGCATACTTTATGTCTCTTCAAAAAAAGAGAAGGAATTTGTACAAGCTCTTTGAAACAATCAATGCGGACAAACTTTCACCTTATGAAGTAGCGGCTAAGATAGTGAATAAGGTCGTATCTGACAAGATAATTGAGAAAATGGATACTTTTCAGGAAGTCAAGATCTTTCATGGTTCGTTGCCTCCGAATGATGGCGTAGTTGTTTTGGCAAAAAACGTCAATAGAATTTGGGGAGCATCAGGCATTGTTGTTGAGGATGGAGAAGATCTCAAAAGTGTTAACCGTATAGAGGAACTATGGGAGAAATTTTTAAACTTCGGAATTTCCAGAACATCTCGAATTCGTGCAATCGGTGGAGGAACTCTTACCGACGCGGTTGGGTTTGCGTCTCTAACGTTTATGCGTGGAGTTCCTTTTGAACTGGTGCCAACGACTTTACTTGGGATGGTCGATGCATCGATCGGTGGGAAGTTCGCAATCAATTTTAAGGGAGCTAAAAACTTGATAGGCGCTTTTGGAAAACCAAAGGTTTTCGTGAATCCAATATTTTCACTGAGTTTAAGCGATGAAAAATTCAAAGAAGGAATTGTCGAAGCGTTGAAGATGGGAATCGTTTACGATAAAAAACTCTTCGAATACATAGAAAATAATATAAAAAGAATCCTGAAGAGAAATCTTGAAAGCGTTGATGAAATGGTGAAACTTGCTGTGAAAGATAAAATAGAAGTGGTAAGTAAAGATCCGTTCGATAAAAAATTCAGACATATTTTGAACTTTGGGCATACGATTGCACATGCGATAGAAAGTGCAAGTCAGAACAGAATTTCGCATGGACATGCTGTTGCTATTGGTATGATCGTAGAGTCTGAAAAATTCAGCCCTTCAATTGTTGACAGAATAAGAAACGTTGTTGAGATGCTAAATTTTAAAAAAATCGAGATCCCGATTCTCGAAAAATGGCTTGATATGGATAAAAAACGCGAAGGTTCCAAGATTGTTGTTCCAATCGTGAAAGAAATCGGAAAATCTCAGCTTGAAAGTGTAAATATTACTTTGTTTAGCCCAAAAACAAAGTTTTTTTAAGCAAATTCAAGAGAATTTGAGCATCAGGCTTCTAATATCCGCTAATTTCTCACAACCAACTATAACAGCAAAAATTCGACAAAAATGAGGCTTGTTTTTATGGTAAGAGGAGTTTATTATTTTAACGAAAAAAATATTAGGAGTTGTCCATGAAAATAAATTCTCAGAGTATGAAATTACTAAATGAACGCTTGATTCTAAAAACTCTTGTTGAAAAGGGCTTTCTTACTCGTATAGAACTTTCTCGAACAACGGGGTTAACTCCAAGCACAATAGGAAGGATCATTTATGATCTTGTCGAAATGGGTTTTGTCGAAGAAGGTGCTCAAGTACAAACAAGCCCACTTGGTAGAAAGGCAACAAGTTTGTTCTTGACCAAAAAATTTTGCTCGAGTGTTGTTTTTAATGTTGGGGTTGAACAAACTGAAGTGGCGATTGGCTATCTTGACAAGTCAACTGAAAAGTTGTACGAATTTCCAACAGAAACACTCTCGAAATTCATAGTCCATGTCAATGATTTTTTAGAATTAATTGAGAAAGAGCAACCAGTTGATCCGGAACGTACATCAGTCGTTTTTGCATTCCCGGGTATTGTAGATCCTCGAAAAGCAGAAATCGTATATGCTCCAAACCTCAATTGGAGAAATGTGAGATTACGCGATTTGATCCATTGTCGTCAACCTATTTTTGCTGACAATGAGGCGAATCTTTCAATACTTGCAGAGAGTGCCATTTCAGAAGATGTGAAAAAATCCGGAAATGCTTTTTTTCTTTATGTAAGTCAAGGCATAGGTGGAGGAGTGATGATCAATCACCAAATTTTGAGGGGTGAAAGATTTGCAGGTGCTGAGGTAGGTCACACGGTTGTCGAAGCGAGATCTGATGTGAAATGCCATTGTGGAAATTATGGATGCCTTGAACGTTTTGCCTCTTTGTCTTTACCTGTTGCTGAGTATGAGAAAAGTGGTAAAAAATTGACCGGAAAGACACTTGCTGAAAAATTTGATTCACTGGTGAAAGCAAACAAACGTGGAGAACAAAAAGCACGAAGAGCTTTGAAGGACTTTCTCTATTATTTGTCGATAGGTATTATTAATATTGTAAATACTTTCAATCCCAAAATAATCATTATGGGTGGAGATTCAGATTCGATATGGAGAAACTTTGGAGAAGAGTTGTATGAAAGAATTTCTGAACGGTCAATGCCTAAAACTTTAGATGGTGTGATCTTCAGAGATACCGTTTTCAGTGGAAGAACAGCTTCCATTGTTGGTGGAAATATCATGGCGATAGAGCACATGATAGAAACATTGAAAGTGTTATGAATTTTCCAATTGCGGCCATTGGCCAACATTTTAATTTTTAAGGAGGGATGGTAATGAAGAAAATAGGGATTCTGTTCGTGATCCTAACGCTTGTTGGATCTCTCGCGGTTATTGCAGCACAGTTTTCCATTTACGATTGGTGGACTGCAGGTGGGGAGAAGCAGGCCATAACGGCTGAGCTTAATTACTTCCATCAACTCTATCCGGAGATTAAAATTACGCAAAATCCAGTTGCAGGTGGTGCTGGTGTTAATATGCATGCAGTTATAAAGTCGTTGATATTTGCTGGTCTTCCACCAACAACGTTCCAAGTTCATGCTGGATGGGAGATGTATGAATATACCAGTGCCAAACTTTTAGACCCTATAACTAATCTTTGGCAATCTGAAGGGTGGACAAAAGTTTTTCCAAAGAGAATTCAGGAACTTTGTAGTTACGGTGGGAAATTTTATGCTGTTCCAATGGATATCCACAGAGCTAACATGTTGTGGTATAACATGTCGATCTTCAAAAAGTTGGGGTTAAAAGTGCCTACGACATTTCAAGGTCTCATGAATACCATGAAAAAAATAAAGGCCGCTGGATACACACCACTTGCGGTTGGCGATAGGTACCAATGGCCAGCAGCTATGGTTTTTGAAGAAGGATTACTTGCCATTGCAGGACCCAAAACTTATGATGATTTCTTTCAAGGAAAAGTGAATTATTCCAATTCAAAAGTTCAGAAAGCGCTTGAGGATTTCAGATACATAATGGAAAATTATGTAAATGAAAATCATGCTTCTCTCACATGGGATCAAGCATGTGGCTTGGTCGCAAATGGTAAAGCTGCCATGACGATCATGGGAGACTGGGCAAATGGATACTTCATGGGATTAGGTCTTAAAGCCGGCATTGATTATGGTGCTGTAGCTGTTCCCGGAAGCCAAGGTGTGTACAATCTCGTTATAGATGCGTTTCCGGTTCCAAAAGGATTATCCACAACTCAAAAAAAGTACGCGTACGACTGGCTTAAAACGATAGCAAGCGTAAAGGGCCAAGCAATATTCAACCAAATAAAAGGCTCTATCCCGGCAAGAATAGATGTGCCAACTACTGGATTTAATTCTGTACAGGTTGCTAATATGAAAGAACTCAAAACAGATATACTTGTTGCTTCTGCTGTTCACGGCAGTGAAGCTCCGGCGCCATTTGTAACAGCGTGGGAGAATGCACTGACCGTTGTTCAGTATCATCCAAGTATGTCAATTGAGCAGGCTGTTAACTATCTCAATGCCATTAATGCTCAATACTTGACACCCCAAAAGTTGGTTCACTGAGCAGAAAATAACTACGGGAGGAGATAATTCTCTCCTCCCTTTAATTTTTTGGAGGATTGTTGATGAATAAGAGATCATTTGAATGGATTGGATTCATTCTACCGTCAGTTATAATAGTTGGAACTTTCGTTTATGCTTTCATAGCATGGACAGTGGCAGTTTCTTTCACAAATTGGAACACGTTACTACCCAATTGGTCTTTTGCTGGATTGAGTAACTACTTTTCACTTTTTACAAATAATTTGAGATTTCGGATGGATCTCATAAACAACTTCACTTTTTTGCCTTTTTTTGTTTTGGGATCAATGGTACTTGGTTTTTTTCTTGCATCCTTGCTCAACAAAGGTGTGAAGTTCGAAAGCTTTTTCAGAACAGTATTCCTTCTTCCCATGGCTATATCGCTTGTGGTGTCAGGAACCATTTGGGTGTGGCTTTACGATCCCACAAATGGAGCTATAGATGTACTTTTAAAAGCAATAAGGTTGCCAACGATAAATTGGCTGGGAAGTATGTCCTTTGCCCTTCCTGCGATTATAATAGCAACGATATGGCAGTACACCGGTTTTACAACATCGATATATCTCGCTGGTCTGAGAGGCATTCCTCAAGAAATAATAGAAGCAGCAAAGTTGGATGGAGCTCATGGATTCAGACTCTATTGGAATATAATAATTCCAATGGTTCAATCTTCGACCGTTACCGCTTTTGTGTTGATGGTTCAACTTTCTTTGCAGATGTTTGATATTATTTGGGTTATGACATCCGGAGGGCCTGCATTTGCAACAGATATGCCAGCAGTTTATATGTTTATCGCAGCTTTCAAACAGAACTTTGTGGCTCAAGGTGCAGCGATCGCTGTTATAGTCTTTTTATTGACACTCGCAGTAGTCATTCCGTATTTGTTTATAGCTGGAAAAATAACGGAGGAAGAATCATGAAATTATCAAGGGTAGGAGTATATGTGATTTTAATTGTGGCAACAATCTTTTTTCTTTTTCCTATATATTTTTTGGTAGTTACATCCTTGAAGTCACTTTCAGAAATATACTCAACAAGTTCGTGGAGCTTTCCAACTCACATAGATTGGTCTGGATTTGTAGTAGCATGGCATGGGTTGAAACAGGGTTTCATCAATAGTTTTGAGTTTACCATACCCGCTGTTATATTCTCTGTCTTTTTGGGGTCGTTGGGAGGATTTGCTCTGACAAAGATCAGATTCAAGGGAGCGAATACGGTTTTTCTCTTCATTTTATTCGGAATGTTTTTGCCATATCAGGTAGTACTGATACCGTTAGTGAAATTCATGGCAACAGTACACCTTTACGGTAATATATGGTCTCTGATCGTTACGCACACAGCTTATGGGATACCCATAACAACGTTGATTTTTAGAAATTTTTACAGCTCTGTGCCGACAAGTTTGATAGAAGCGGGAAAAGTTGACGGAGCTAATGTGTGGCAGATATACACCAAAATCATGATACCCATATCCGTTCCAGGTATAGTAGTTGCAGTAATATGGCAATTCACAAATATATGGAACAATTTTCTTTTCGGTTTAACTCTCGGATCTATGCCCAACATACGGCCTGTAACGGTTATGCTTAACAATCTCAAGGGTTCGATGATATCACAGTGGAATACATTAATGGCTGGTGCGCTTTTGACGGCCTTACCAACTATTATCGTTTATCTTATAATGGGGAAATATTTCATCAAAGGATTGCTTGGTGGAGCAGTTAAGGGATAGGTAAAAGATAGGTAAAAGCCCCCATTGGGGGCTTTTCAATTAGTTAAGAATATTTTACTTTAATGAGATGGATGAGCTGCAATCCACGCATCAACGTTATTTTTGGTAAGAGGGAAAAGTGGCATTGCAAGGTGAGCGGGAGTGAATTTTAGTCCATTAACAGTGAAAAAGGCTGCTGATACACCAAGGGCTCCCATTCTGTATGGTTGTTGAGCAACATCAAGGGCCTCCGTGCCCTCTTTCACAGCTTGGACGCCTTGTGGAATTCCGTCAAAACCTACAACGATTATTCCCTTTCTGCCTGCTGATTTTATTGCTTGAATTGCTCCGAGAGCCATTGAATCATTTTCGGCAAAGATGGCATCTATTTTGGGGTGGGCCACAAGTATTGATTCAGTAACGGTTAACCCTTGAGCCATGTCGAAGTTGGCTGTTTGGTTTGCCACAATGTGGATATTTGGGTACTTTGATATGACTTCCATGAAACCCTTTGTTCTTTCCCTAGTTGCGGATGCTCCTGGGATTCCTGTTAGCAGAACGATATCTCCTTTTCCTTTCAGTATCTTTGCTATATAATTGGCTGCCATTCTTCCACCTGCTACATTATCGGATGCTATGAAAACCGCTACCTCTCCGCCATTGACAGATCTGTCCAGAGTAATTACTGGAATCCCCGCTTTATTTGCGTCTTTAACTGCGGGAACGAGTGCATCAGCATCTGTTGGGTTGAGAATTATAGCATCTACTTTCCTTTGTATGAGATCTTCTACTTGACTGTACTGAGTGCTGTTGCTGTTTCTAGCATTCTCGACGATCAGATTAATACCGAGGATCTGCGCTTCAGCTTTTGCTCCATTTGTAAAAGAAACAAAGAAAGGATTGTTGAGAGTTGAAACACAGAATCCGATTGTTAAAGCTACAGAGATGGCTGTAACGCCAACCAACATCACCGCTAATAGAATCAGATACCTTTTCATGCACGAACACCTCCTAAGATTTTAAGGGGATTCTCCCCCCACATCACTCATTCCAGAATTTCTTTCCAAAACTCGTTAGCATAACAGCTAACAAGATAACAACACCTTTTACCACTTCTTGATAATACGGTGATATGTTCATAATAGTCATGCCGTTGTTTAGGACACCTATTATGTAAGCTCCAACTATTGTTCCAACTATCCATCCCTCGCCCCCAAAAAGGCTTGTTCCTCCTAAAACAACAGCTGCTATAGCATCTAACTCGTAGCCGGTGCCAGCTGTTGGTTCTGCAGTTCCAAGTCTGGAAGCGAGTACAATTCCACCCAGTGCTGCGAGAAAGCCGCTTATGGTATAAACACTGATCAAAACAGATTTTATTTTTATTCCAGCTGCGCGAGATGCCCGAATATTGCCACCAACGGCGTAGACATGTCGACCATATTTAGTGAAAGTGAGAATGATCCATGCAATTATGAAAACTATGGCCATCAGTATAATGGGAAAGGGAATATCACCAATTTCTCCTTGACCCGCAAAGGTAAATTCTTTTGGTAAATTCCAAATTGGCTGTCCTTGCGTGTATATTAAAGTAATACCGGCAATGGCGGACATGGTCGCAAGTGTGGCTATAAAAGCTGGAACTTTTGCCAGAGCAACTATGATTCCATTAACCGCTCCAAGTCCCGCACCTACTGCTAGTCCGGCGAGAAATCCCCAAAAGACACTACCCGTTAAGATCGTGACACCAGCAGCAATAGCTCCTGTCAATCCTGCCATTGAGCCTACAGACAGATCAATACCTGCCGTCAGTATCACGAACATTTGTCCTATAGCAAGGAGAGCGTTTATAGAAGATTGCTTGGATATCAACATAAAGTTAGAGATTGTAAAAAAGTACTGTGGGGATTCAATCGCGAAGAATACAATAATTCCACCTAATCCAAAAATGACACCATATTTTCTTATAAAGTCCGAGTTCATTGTTTTTGACATTCTAACTCTCCTTTCGTTTTACCGCAAGTGATAGAACATCTTCTTGTGTTGATTCTTTAGGATCGAGCTCACCTGTTATTCGACCCTCGCTCATGACCAATACTCTATCGCTAAGGTTCAGAATTTCTGCAATCTCAGATGATATGATGATGATTGATACCCCCTTTGCTGCCTGATCATATATGAATTTGTATATTTCGAATTTCGCTCCAACGTCTATTCCCCTCGTTGGCTCGTCAAGTATTAATATTTTTGGGGAACGAGCAATCCATTTCCCTAATACAACCTTTTGCTGATTGCCACCACTGAGAGTTTCAACTCTTTGCCCTATTCCTCTGACTTGAGTGTTGAGGTAACCTATTGTTGAGAGAACAGATTTCTTCTCTCTTTTTGAGCGGATAAAACCAAGTTTGGTCAGGAAATCCAGATTTGGAAGTGCGTGATTCTCCTTTATGTTGCGTTGAAGTACAAGCCCTAAAGTGTGTCTATCTTCTGGAACAAGCAGAATACCATGCTTTATAGCATCAGTTGGATTCTTGATTTTTAAATTCTGACCCTCGAATTTGACAGTGCCATTTAACTCCCTCAACCCGAAAATGGCTTCTCCTAATTGTGAATTTCCACATCCCACAAGTCCCGCTATTCCAAGTATTTCACCCTTGTGAAGCTCAAAACTTACATTTTTAAAGAATGACTCTGACGATGCTTTCTCAACTTTTAATATAACTTCACCAATGTTGTGTTTAACTTTTTCAGGAAACCTGTGTTTTAAACTCCTTCCTACCATCATGCTAACAACGTCTTCCATAACAACTTTTTCTATATTCTTAGTCCCTATCAGTTCGCCGTTTCTTAAAACGCTTACTCTGTCGGCTATTTCAAATATTTCTTCCAGTCGGTGAGATATGAAGATGATTGTTACACCATGATTTTTGAGATTTTTTAATATTGTAAAAAGATTTTCAGTTTCTTTCAGCGTCAACGCAGCAGTTGGCTCATCCATTATTAGGATTCTTGAATTAACTGAAAGAGCTTTTGCTATTTCAACAAGTTGTTTGTCTGCCACACTTAAATCTCTGATTCGTGATTCAGAAGAAATATGAAGAGCTTCGAGTTTTGATAGCACTTCTGTGGTTTCCCTTTTCATCTTCTTTTTGTCAACGAATTCAATACCAATAAATCTTCGAGATGGTTCTCTACCAAGATGTATATTTTCATATACGGTTAATTGAGGTACCAAACTAAATTCCTGATGGATGAGGGCAATTCCGCTGTTTATAGCATCTAATGGAGAAGCAAAATGTTTTTCTTCATCGTTTATGAATAATTTCCCCTCAGTCGGCTCATACTCTCCGGCAATGATTTTCATGAGAGTAGACTTTCCTGCTCCATTTTCTCCAACAATGGCGTGTATTTCTCCCTTTTCGATCCCCAAATTAATGTTCTTAAGAACCTCAACCCCGGAAAAAGATTTATGGATATTCTCAACTCTAAGTATTGGCATTTTTCACACTCCTTGGAACACTGGTTTCGCGAATGACCAACCTCGGTTCTAATTTTATGTGTTTAGGTTCAGAATATCCTTTTTCGATGGCATCTATTATCAGATGGGATGCTATTTCTCCAATTTCATAAACTGGCTGATGGATCGTGGTGAGCTTTGGAGAATGATAGAGAGAAAATGATATATCATCGTAACCAACAATCGAGACGTCATTTGGAACATTTATTCCGTTTTTTTCCAACACCTCTATGGCTCCAAAAGCAATCAAGTCGTTTCCACACACCACGGAATCAAAATCGATCCCGCTTTTCAAAAGTTTTTCAGCCATTTCAAAACCGCTTTCTTCTGTATATTTTCCAAAGAAAACGCGAGATCTAATCTTCGGATCTCCCTTATGGTAAGCCAGAAAGGTTTGAAAACGTTCTCTAGCTCCAGAGGTTATCGGTTTTGAGCCTAAAAATACAGTTTTCTGCCTTCCTACATCTCTCAAATGATTAAGGATTAAATTCATTCCAAATGTGTGATCTACGACAACATAAGATAAATCAGATAAATTAGCTCCTTTAACATATCTATCTAATAGAACCACCGGAATAGTGAGCTTTTTTTGCAAAAAAGGAGTATTTGAAGTTGATGTGACCAACAATATCCCATCTACTTTTTTCTCGAGTAATAAAGAATACTGTATTTCCTCTAATTTTGCGTCTTCATCTGTGTTGCATAAAAATATAGCGTATCCATTTGCTTTTGCCACATCTTGTACTCCTCTTACCATTGCTGGGAAAAAAGGATTTTCTATATCTGGAATGATAAGCCCTATGGTTTTTGTTGGCAATCCTTTTAAGCCACGAGCAAGGGGATTTGAATGATATCCAAGAGTTTTTATAGCTTCAATAACTCGAGCGCTAAGATCTTCTCTTACATTTGCTGTTCCGTTTATAACCCTTGAAACTGTTGAAATAGATACACCTGCCATTTTAGCGACATCTTTAATACTTGCCATTTAAAACCTCCAGAAAACGTTTTCAACAAAATTTTATGCTCATGCTGTCCAAAAGTCAAATTCGATTACAGACGAATTACAGCAAAATAAATCCAAAATCCCTAGATAGCATCTGTTTTCAATCTCTTAAGCTTGTTAACGTGGAAATGCTCTGGAATTCTTCTTTTTTCTCATTTTTGTCAATTTTAAAACAAAATTGAGCGCCCTCAGGCGCCCAAGCTTTTTGTATAAGTCCTCCATTTTCTTTTTAACGTTCCATAAGGAATTTTCAACTTTTGAGATATTTCAACAAGTGTATATCCTTCAACCCTCAAACGTGCGATATCTGGGAGCTCTTCTGTGATTTCAGAACCTTTGTTGGAAAAATCTCCCACCTCATCGATAAAACAAGCTTTGATGTGTAAAAGAGAAAATTCCCCTTTTACTTCTGGAAAATTTGCACCTCTCCAGAAATGATCTTTGAGCTTCAGATCCGCAAAATAGAACGCAAATCTTTTGAATGTTCCTCTTAACGGATCGTACTTCTTTTTAGCCACAAGTACCAAGTACCAGATCGTTTGGCATAGATCTTCGAATTCGTAATGATACACGGAATGGCTGTACTTTTTGGCAAGAACATGTACAACACGTTCAATTTCATTCAGGTTGTTTTTGGTCTTCTTTTTTCCAGACATTATTGTTCAACCATTCCACTATCCAGTCGATCGCAGAGGCGAGTATATAGTTAAATATCATCGCAGGAATTGGAATAACTATGTTGTTTGATTTTATGAATTTGTTTACCATTTCCATGACTTTTTTCTTTTTGTTTTCACCGTCTCCAGGATGTTCAACGAGTACAACCGCGGAATCTATTATCAACTTAACGTCTTTTAAAACACTTAAGGCTTCTTCCATTCGATCACCTCCATTTTAAAAGGGGGCTTCCGCCCCCTTCAATTATTGTACGAGGTTAAACAGTTCGTTGTTGTTTCTGTCTATCACGTTCGCAGAATCTACCGTATCGCAAAGTGATCCTTTGGATGTGTAGAGTAGATGTGCTGACACAGCCGCGTTCATAAGATTTTGCACTTCGGAATCTGTCAATCCATCTTTTGGATCCGCTAATCTTATTATCTTTGTAGAACCATCAGAAGATGCTATGAACTTCATACTCAAATATTTAGTCGTTGTAGTTGCCATATATCACACCACCTCCAATCAGCTTATCGGCCCGAGCGACGTGTTGGTTCTCACATCGACAGCGTCAACAGTTTTAGATGTTAAGCCTGCGAGTGTGTAAGCGAAATCGTACTTATCCTGTTCTTGCGCTTGTGGATTGACGCCGTTTACCGTCGCTCTGTTGATTATGGGCTTGCCGTTAGCGTCCAAATTCCCTGTGTTGAGATAAACCACGATCGACTCTTTCTTATCAAGTTCAGTTACAGTGTCTCCTGCTGCCATTTCCGTCAGTCCTTTCTATTGATTTTTTGAGCCGGCTCATATTAATGGTACAAAAATATACTATATTTTAGATCAGTATTTCTAAAATGCAGTTTGGTGGTAAAATTTTTATATATACTTGTTTTCTATTTTTGGTGAGGAGAGGTGAAGATGGTGATCATACCAGATAAGATGAGAGCCATTATAAAAGAGAAACCTGAGCGTGGTGCCAAACTTGCGGTTGTGAATGTTCCAAAGGCTCTCGGCCCACGTGATGTGCTCGTAAAAATTTATGCTACGTCGATATGTGGGACAGATTTACACATTTATTTGTGGAACAAGTGGGCTCAAGAACATATAAAGCCACCCCAGACGATGGGACATGAATTTTCGGGTGAAGTGGTGGCTGTTGGGAAAGAAGTGAGCATGGTTCAAGTTGGCGATTTTGTTTCTTCCGAAACGCATATTCCATGTGGTAAATGTAAGCAATGTCGGACTGGAAATATGCACGTATGCCAGCATCTGAAAATTCTTGGTGTTGATATGGATGGTGCATTTGCTGAGTACATTCGTGTTCCAGAAGTGGTTCTTTGGAAAAATGATCCTTCTGTTGAGCACATTTGGGCTTCTGTTCAAGAACCATTGGGGAATGCAGTACATACAATTTTTGTTGAAGATGTTGCAGGAAAAAATGTACTTGTTACTGGCGCAGGTCCAATAGGGTTGCTTGGAATCGAAGTTCTCAAAACTGCAGGCGTGGCCAAATTAATCGTTAGTGAGATCAATTCCTATCGAAGAAACCTTGCAAAAAAAATAGGTGCAGATGTTGTGGTGAACCCTTCACAAGAATCTTTGATCGATGTTGTTAAACGCGAAACGAATGGAGATGGTGTGGATGTACTTATAGAAATGAGTGGAAATAAAAAGGCTCTTACTGATGGACTTGCTTCACTCACTCCAGGTGGAAGAGCCTCTCTTTTGGGTGTTTACAATGACGATGACGTGAAGATCAATCTCAATGATCTTGTGATCTTTAAAGCCATAAGGATTTACGGTATAACCGGAAGAAAAATGTTTGACACTTGGTACAAAGTGGGAGCACTTCTCAAAAACAAAAAACTTGATTTGTCAAATGTTATAACGCACGTTTTGGATTTTGAAAATTTTGAAGAAGGATTTCGCCTTATGGAAGAGGGAAAATGTGGTAAGATTGTTTTAAAACTTTGATGGATGAATCGTTCCTCTCTGAGATAGAGGGGCAAGGTAAGGGTAGGCACTGTTTGCCCGTTAACAATGAGGAGGAGGTTGTGATATGTTTAATTGGAAAGCTTTTAAAGATGAGCTTGAGGATTTGAGAAATAGGGGGCTTTACACTTATATACGTACTTTGGAAGGTCCTCAAGGCTCATGGTTGACAATTAGTGGTAAGAAGGTGCTTAATCTCTGTTCCAACAATTATCTTGGCTTAGCCAATGATGAAAGGTTGAAAAAAGCTGCTGTTGAAGCCATCGAAAAATGGGGAGTTGGTCCTGGAGCGGTTAGGACAATAGCTGGCACCTTGTCTTTACATGAGCAGGCCGAAAAAGAATTGGCACAATTCAAAGGCGCTGAAGCTGCATTGCTGATCCAATCTGGATTTAATGCTAATCAGGCTGTCATTCCTTCTGTTGTGGGGAAACAAGATCTTATATTTAGTGATGAACTCAATCACGCTTCCATAATAGATGGATGCAGACTTTCTGGAGCTAAGATAATTAGATGGGGTCATCTCGATGTGAAAGATCTTGAAGAAAGGCTCAAAAGTTATACAGATGCGCGGCGAAAGTTAATCGTGACAGACGGTGTTTTTAGCATGGATGGAGATATAGCCCCCCTTCCCGATATCGTGAAATTGGGTGAGAAGTACGACGCACTTGTTATGGTTGACGATGCGCATGGTGAGGGAGTGCTTGGACCATATGGCCGTGGAATAGTGGCTCACTTTGAGCTCGAAGGAAAAGTTGATATAGACATAGGTACCATGTCCAAAGCATTTGGTGTTGTTGGTGGATATGTTGCTGGAAACTCCACGTTGATTGAATATTTAAAGCAAAAAGCCAGACCATTCCTCTTTTCAAGTGCCCCAACACCGCCAGATGTTGGAGCAGTACTTGCGGCAGTTAAAGTACTTGAAGAAAGTGATGACTTAGTTAAGAAACTTTGGAGTAACGCCGATTATTTTAAGAAAGAGATGAAGAGCATGGGCTTTGATGTTGGTCACAGTCAAACTCCAATTACGCCTGTTATGCTTTATGATGCAAAAGTTTCTACAGAATTTAGCAGAAAGCTCTTCGATTCCGGGATTTTTGCCCAATCCATAGGTTATCCGACAGTTCCAAGAGGAAAAGCGCGTATTCGTGTTATGATTAGCGCGAGTCATACAAAGGATGATCTTGATTTTGCTTTGGAACGTTTTGAACATGTAGGAAAAGAATTAAAAGTGATCTGAACAAAATGCAGGGTTTAACCCTGCATTCCTTTTTCGTTAATGTTTCAAATTGGTTTATGATATAATTGCATACATTACAGAGTTGGATGTTCTTGAGCGAGGTGTTAGCGTGAAAAAAGTCCTATTTGTGTTTACACTCCTTCTAACCGTTTCTGTTGTTATGATCGCCGCAAATTTCGAATCCAGGATTCTTTCCAACTACGAAGAATACGTTAAGACATTCAATAACTATATTTCCATAGTGGAAAAAACCGGAAAGCTTGATGTTCAACCTACGAATAGAATCGATCGCGCCGTTTACACCATAGTTGGTGAGTTAGAACCTGCGGCTTATTACCGTTGGATCAGAATGAGAAGTTTCCAAATTCCAGCAGGAGCTATTGGAAATTTTCAAAAAATTGATATGCAATATATTTCGAAGAACATATATGAGAGATACAAAACGAAAGATCCGGTTGAAAATTTGGCACTTTCTGCTTTTCTTGTTTATGTGGTTGATAATCTTTACAGACAAAACGTTGGTCCAACTGATTTTCCACAATCTCCCACTTTTGCCGAAGCCGTTTTTAATCTCGTAAACACTGTCAGTGAACATGCTGCAAGTCTTGTCAAAACCTACATTCAGAAATCAGTGGGGGCTTATGGCAACGTATTAGGCGATTATTCTTATAATAGTGTTGATCTGAAAAAACTTTTATTGTCTTCTCTTTCAAAATCCTATGGTGGTGTAGTTCCGAAAGATATAGCAGATGCGATCAAAAAATTTAAGCTAAAAGTGCCAGCAGTTGATAAGATAGAAATACCAAGTACACTCGCCGGTTTGGTATTTGACGCTCTCAGCCAGAAAGAGATTAATGGAGCAATCGAAGACTTCAAAGATCATATGACAAGGGTTATGGATAGCACTGTGAGAGGCATAAAGCTTTTTATCTCTACGGGTCGGTCTACATCTGTAGCAGTTGATCATGCGATGTCTTCTGTGGTTTCTTCTTTGAAAATTCAGGAGTTGCTTGCTGCTAATACAGTCAAGAGAGCTGTTTCAAGGAAAGTTAACAATAGAGTGTTGAAATTGGAAAATAGACTGGCAAGTCAAAGTAAAACATCTTCTTCTCCCTTAATCTGGCGATGGTTAATCTACGCTTTGGTGTTAATTTTCTTTATTTTCTACAAGATCCGTGCTGTCAAGTACGTTCTACTGTCAATTCTAACTTTTGAATCTCTGATTATTCTGTTTGAGATTGATCCGATGTTAAGTCGTTTTGATTCTACTATATATGGTTTTTTGGTTGTTATGGTGGCGTTTTTGTCAATGCTTTCGTGGTTTGGCATACTAAAAAGCAAAAAAGTTTTACTTATGATTTCCTCATCTGCTGTGATAGTGCTTTTCATATCGTTACTTTTTGTGCCTTTATACAGTAATCTTCCATCTACTCGTATGTCAAAAAATAATAATTTCCTTAGAAGTGCTTACGCGAAAATATATGAAAGCGAAATTTACGGTCAAAATGGAATATTGACTTACCATTTAAAGGGTATAAGCTCTGATCTGACAGCTTTAAGACTTGATCCTTACAACTTCATATCTCAGACAATTTCTTCTTATCTGTCAACCATGAAAAGGGCGAAAGTTTATCGTGGAATTATTGAGTATCCTGCAGCACTTCGTGTTAACGTTGATAGAAACTCACCTTATTTTGGGTATACTAATCTTTCAACGTCGACAAACCTGTTAAAAATAGTAAGGGATAGAGCAGATGCGGCACTTTCAGATATTCAAAATCGTTTGAAGGCCATGTCCAACAAAGAATTGATTTTTTCCAATACTATCGATGGCATATACACCTTGGCCGCTCCAGCGTTGAGAGATGAAATTTCGAAGCACATTGAGGATCAAGTACTGTCAAGCAATTTAAAAGAGATTTCCAGTACCATCAATGGAATTGTAAAAAAGGCAAATATGATTCCAGAGAAGGCGCCAAATATTTTCTTTTTTCAAACCAGAGAGGGTTCAAAGCTTTTTATACTTGTTGCATTGCTACTCATTTCAATAACTTTCTTTGGAAAAAATTGGATTTACAGATTTATTATCTCGATCATCACTGTTGTTGGTTCTTTCATGTTGTTGATGCCTAAAGCCATAGAGATCTTTGTTGAATATGGATTTCCAACATATTCGCACGTCCTGCAGAAAGGAGAAGGACCTAACGTAGTTATGATCTGGATCGTGGTAGTTGTGAGCCTATTTGTGGCCTTCGAGGCGCTGTACACGCGCCTTTCAGGTAAAAAACAATTTGAGAAAGAGGAGGGTGAAGTATGAGGAAGTATCTTGTAGCTTTTCTGGCATTGGTGCTTGTTTTAGGTACAATCGGCATGTCTATCACAGTATTTTTTGTCACGGACACAGGTGGACTTGGTGACAAATCCTTTAACGACAGTGCGTGGGCTGGAGTGGAAATGGCAGCCAAAAAGTACGATGTGACTGCGAACGTCATTCAGTCTTACGAGCAGGCTGACTACATTCCAAATCTTACAGCCGCTGCCCAAGTTTCAGATGTGGTTGTTGCTGTTGGATTCATGATGCAAGACGCGCTCGCAAAAGTTGCACCACAGTTCCCAAATACGAAGTTCATATTCATAGATGGTGTTGTCAAATCACCAAATGTTGAGAACTTTTTGTTTAAGGAACAACAGGGAGCGTTTTTAGTTGGATACCTTGCAGCTGCGATGACCAAAACTGGAAAGGTGGGATATGTAGGCGGAATTCCAATACCACCTGTTTTGAGATACCAATATGGGTATGAAGCAGGTGTTAAGACCTACAATGTTCTCAATGGGGCTAATGTTCAGGTTCTCTCGGGGTATGTCGGTAGTTTCGACGATCCCGCTGCTGGGAAATCCATGACTAACAGTCAGTTTTCAGAAGGTGCAGATATTGTCTTTGCGGCTGCGGGTTTGAGCGGACTTGGAACAATAGAAGCTGCAAAAGACGCTGGAAAGGGGCATTTTGCCATTGGTGTTGACCAGGATCAAGATTACTTAGCTCCAGGGTATGTTCTTACAAGTGCCATGAAGAGAGTAAACGTTGCTGTTTTTGATGGTATTAAATCTGTTGTTGAAGGAACTTTTAAAGGTGGTACGATCACTCTGACGTTGAAAGACAATGGTATAGGTATGAGTCCGATGACTTACACGAAACAACTCGTTCCTAAACCAATTTTCCATCAGTTGGATGTCCTCAAAAAAGCCATAATAGACGGTAAATTGGTGGTTCCTGGGACTAAAGAAGCGTTTCAAGCTTTCCAAGTTCCACAGATTCAATTCTAACAAGCGCAAAGGGGGGCCTATTCCCCCTTTGTGCCTTTCTTAATTGAAAGGAGCGTCACTGTGGATAAAGCGAATAAAAAAGATTATTCCAAATATGCAGTTGTTATGGAAAAAATCGTCAAGAGATTTCCAGGAGTTCTCGCCAACGATCACGTCGATCTTTTTGTAGAACGAGGCGAGATCCACGCGATAGTTGGCGAAAATGGTGCGGGTAAAACCACGTTAATGAATCAGCTTTACGGTTTAATAAATTCAGATTCTGGAAAAATTTACATAAACGGAGCAGAAATCAAAATTAGGAATCCAAATGATGCGATAAATGCGAAGATTGGAATGGTGCATCAACATTTCATGCTTGTCGATAGACTAAGTGTGGTTGAAAACATTGTTTTAGGAATGGAGCCGGTTTACGGACCTTTCTTTGCAAGAGACAAAGCTCGCAAACAGATCAATGAATTATCCAAAAGATTCGGATTGTTTGTAGAACCTGATGCGATTATAGAAGATCTTCCAGTTGGAATACAGCAACGTGTGGAAATTATAAAAGTTTTGTATCGAGGAGCGGAAATACTTATCCTTGACGAACCAACAGCAGTTCTCACTCCTCAAGAAACAGAGGAACTTTTCGAGATTTTAAGAGCTTTAAAATCTCAGGGAAAAACCATTATATTTATAACTCATAAACTTCACGAGGTTATGGCTATAACCAATTCTGTAACGGTCATGCGACTTGGGAAAGTCACGGGTGTGGTTAAGACTGTTGATACCAACCCAAGAGAACTTGCCCGTATGATGGTAGGTCGGGATGTACTTCTCAGGGTAGAGAAAGGAGAAGCAAAGGTTGGCAAAGAAATTCTTAGAGTTGAAGATCTTCACGTTAATGAGAATAGAGGATTGGAAGCGGTAAGAGGTCTTACTCTCTCTGTGAAACGCGGTGAAATTGTTGGTATTGCAGGTGTTGCTGGGAATGGTCAAACAGAATTGGTAGAAGCCATTACCGGTTTGAGAAAAGTAGAGGAAGGGCATGTAATTTTTAAAGGTGTAGATATAACCAATTTTTCGCCAAAGAAAAGGCGTGACATGGGAATGGGCCATATACCAGAAGACAGGCTTAAGCATGGCTTAGTGACGGCCTTTCCTCTTTATTACAATTTTATACTTGGGAAGCACGATGATCCACAGTTCTGTGATGGAGAATTCTTAAAAATGCCTGATATTAAGCGGTTTTCGGACGAACTTGTGAAACGTTTTGACGTGAGACCTCCGCTCATAAATTTGCTTGGAGCGAATTTGAGCGGTGGGAATCAACAAAAAGTTATAGTGGCCCGGGAAATTTCTTTTGGTCCGGATTTTATGGTTGTCTCTCAACCAACTCGCGGATTGGATATAGGAGCTATTGAGTTCATACACAAAACGATCATTTCTATGCGTGATAAAGGTGTTGGAGTGCTTTTGATATCGATGGAGCTCGAAGAAATTTTTTCGTTAAGCGATAGAATATTGGTTATGTATGAAGGACAAATTATGGGAGAAGTTACCCCTCAAGAGACGACAACTGAAGAAGTTGGTTTGATGATGGCAGGGCATAGACTTGAAGATCTGCGGACTCAGGAGGCTTGAAAGATGGCAAATGGACTGAAGAAATTCTACATGAACGATAAAATAGTGGTCCCAGTATTTGCAGTTATTACTTCTTTATTTATTGCTGCAATTGTCATGATCATGATCGGTAAAAATCCGATAGTGGCTTACGGAGCCTTGCTTTTTGGGGCTTTTGGAACAAAAGGTGCCTTGATAAATAACTTGATGAAAGCAACTCCTTTAATACTCACCGGACTTTCAGTTGGGTTAGGATTCAGAGCAGGCCTCTTCAACATAGGAGCTAATGGGCAGCTGATAATTGGGGCACTTTTATCGACTTATATTGGAACAAAGATGATAGCGTATCCATTTTACCTTTCAATACCTATCATGCTCATAACCGGAATGGTTGGCGGAGCATTGTGGGCGGCAATTGCGGGATGGCTCAAGGTTGCTAGAGGAGCACATGAGGTTATTACGACTATAATGCTTAACTATGTTGCTGTTTTTATTGCTAACTATGTGGTTAATGGTCCCTTTCAAGCACCTGGCGGGGTTCCTAAGTCACCTGAGATAGCCTACTCTGCGAGATTTCCAAATCTTATTACTTCTGGAGCAACTTGGCTTAGTGCTGGAATATTCGTGGCACTTACCGCTGTGGTAGTGGTTTATATTCTCATCGAGAAAACAAAAATGGGATATGAAGTTAAAGCAGTTGGCTTTAACCCTTATGCCGCCGAGTATGGTGGAATAAGCATAGGAAGAAATACCGTTATGGCTATGGCTATAAGTGGAGCGTTGGCAGGACTTGCAGGGACGATGCAGGTTATGGGTTTGTATTACAGATATCTTGGAGCTCTTGGAGGAAGTATGGGTTTTGATGGAATAACGATTGCGTTGATAGGGCAAAATGACCCAATAGGTATAGCGTTTGCGGCGTTTCTAATTTCATCAATAAGAGCTGGTTCTAATCAAATGCAAATTGCTGGCGTTTCAAAGAATATAGTTATAATAATCCAGGGTATAATCATCTTCCTCGTTGCAACTAACAGGTTGGTGAAAACGTTCATGTTCTGGAAGAGAAAAGAGGTCGAAGAGGCGTGAATGCTTGGATACAAGCGATAATAAATGTATTCATCAATCCAATCTTTTACAAGTCCACGCTGAATCAATCAACACCTTTGATATTGGCAGCGTTGGGTGGAGTTTACAGTGAAACAACAGGCGTAGTTAATATAGCACTTGAAGGTATAATGCTTATAGGAGCTTTTGGTGGTGTTGTTGGAAGTTATTTTACTGGCAATCCTTGGTACGGTCTTGCGCTTGGCGTGTTGCTCGGGGTAGCTATGGCAGCTCTTCATGCGTGGGCTTCTATACGATACGCTGGAGACCAGATCATAAGTGGAGCTGCTTTGATTCTGTTAGCACAAGGAATAACAGGATTTTCCCTTGTTGAACTCTTTGGTAAACCTGGATCCACTGATCTTGTCAGATCTATTCCCTTGGTAAACCTTGGTTCATTTGAAAATGTTCCGTTTTTTGGGAAGATTTTCAATTCTCTTTCTCCGTTAGTGTATATCGCATTTGCTTCTGTTGCTTTTAGTTGGTTTCTCATATATAAAACCAGGCTTGGATTGAGAATGCGTTCAGTTGGCAACAATCCCGAGGCAGCTGATACCTTGGGAGTCAACGTTTACAATGTTAGATATTTTGGCGTTCTCATGAGTGGGGTTTTTGCGTCGCTTGGTGGTGCATTCTTGAGTATAGGCGAACTTGGGCAATTTACTGAAAACATGTCCAACGGTCGAGGCTTTATCGCATTAGCGGCGATGATCATAGGAAATTGGAGTCCAACTGGTGCGATGTGGGCATCTATTTTGTTTGGAGCGGCCTCTGCATTTAACGATCAGCTTCAAAGTCAAGGAATTCTTCACCTTGCCACTAACACTCAATATCTATTTGGTATGATCCCTTATATAATAACTCTTATCGTTGTTGGAGGCTTAGTTGGAAAAAGTCGCGCACCGAGTTCTGATGGGATTCCATATATCAAGGATTGATAACCTTGTTGGATGAAGATTCCAAATTGAAAGCTGTGTTTGAATTAAAGAAAAAAATAGAGCAAGACTTGGGTCGTGAATCTTCAAAGGCTGGGAAAAAAGAAGATAAGAGTAGCCGTATTTCTTTTTCAATCCAGAAATCTTATAATTTGGATTTTAGTGAAATTTCAACCATCGATGATTTGTACAAATTGGACTTTGCCATATCAGATGAAACTTTAGCTGGCATAATAGAAAATTCTAAGTTCTCCAATAACATGTTGGGAATAATAGCTTATCTTCGGGGAAATTTTGAAAAAGCTCTCAACATATTTTCCAGGCGAGATGATCCTGAATCGATGTACAATACTTTCATGGTTTTAATGGGATCGGGTGCATTAAAAGAAGCGCTTGAAAAAGCGGTAGAATTGAAAAACGCTCATCCAACTTCATCTTTTAGTTATTTGGCACTTGCTCATGTTCTGTTTTTTCTCGAAGATCCGCGATGGGAAGAGTCTTTCAAACTTTACATCGCAATGACAAAGGATCAAGTTGCAGGCTTTATCTGGAAAATTTTTAACAAGTCGAGTGATGTCAAATTTTTGCGTACCGACCAGCGAAAATATCTTTTAGATGTGGGTACGTTTGATTTTTCTGATAAAGCTTCTATGATGGAAGCTTTGGCAAAGCGAATTTGCGAGAGAAATTATAATCCTTGCAGTTGCGGCTTTTGTGATGTCGTGAAAGCCAAAAATGGAGTGGAGCTTTCTTCTATTCGAAATGGTTATTGTGTTCTTGAAGAATATGCTCATGCGTTGAAGATGTACGTCGATGGAAATTTTTCAGGTGCGCTTAGAACTGTTCCCAAAGTTAAAGACCCTGAGTTCTTGTATTTAGAAGCTTTATGCCATTTTTCCATGGACGAGTCTAATGGTTTCAATTCAGCTATTAATGAAATACTTAAGATAGAGCCACAATCGGTACTTTCTTTATCTTTGTCAAATGAGCGAGTTAAGACCTTTGGAATGGCGGATGAAAACGCTGCCCTTTTGAGAGTGAAACTTTCAACGTTAAAGGATGATTACTACAATTCATTGAGAAGGATTATATTTGAGTTTGCAAAGTTGAAGAACACACTTCCATCTAAAGTAAACTTTAATTTAAGACTTCGGAGATATCACATTATTCGAATGTTTTTTGGTTACAGAAGCTGTAAAGGGGTGTATGGGCATGACAAGAAGTGAAGCTATCGCATTGGTAAGATCGCACGTCGATTCAAGAAATTTAGTGAATCATATGATAGCGACGGGTGCTATTATGCGTGCATTGGCAAAAAAGTTTGGATATGACGTGGATTTATGGGAAATTGCGGGAATTCTTCATGATTACGATTATCCGGAAACGAAAGAAGAATCATCGCGGCACGGTCTTGAGAGCGTAAAACTTCTCAAAAAATATGATCTTCCTCAAGACATTTATGATGCGATTCTTGCCCATTGTGACAAAAAAAGCCGCGAAAAACCGATAGAGAAAGCAATATACGCTGCAGATCCTACTACTGGGTTTATTGTTGCGGCAGCGCTCATACGTCCTGAAAAACTTTTAGAACCATTAGATGTAAGCTTCTTGTTAAAGAAGTTTAAGCAAAAGGCATTTGCAAAAGGTGCAAGTCGTGAGCAAATGTTGAGTTGTTCTGATCTTGGATTGGATTTGGAAGAATTTTTGAACCTGTCTTTGAATGCCATGAAAGATATTCATGAAGAAATCGGTTTGTGATTTGTGATAGTCTTAAGCATAGTTTCATCCTGAACCGACCGTAGGTCGTCCCGGACCTGATCCGGGATCTCATCCTCAGATTCCGGCTCGTAGGCCGAAATGACATTATGGTCAAAGACTCAGTTATGACTGTCAAACCCGCGCAGTTAAAGGTTCTATTAAAGCTTCGGTGGCTGGAATAGTACCTTGGTTTTAATTTCTAACTTGAAAAGTCTTGCCAAAATGAATTTAAAGATTTATTTGAGGAGTGGTGATAATATATGGAAGATCTGTTGGAAAAAATTAAAAGCGAAATAATTCGAGCAAGGGGATTTGCATTTTTACCACATAAACAAGAAATTTCCAAATCTGAAGTCGCTTCAATAATCGATCATACTCTACTTTCTCCAGATGCCAAGGCAAGGCAAATAGAAAATTTATGCCTCGAGGCAGTGAATTATAAATTTCATTCTGTATGTGTAAATCCTTTTAGAGTTTCTCTTGCCTCTGAAAAATTAGAAGGTACAAATGTCAAAGTTGCAAGCGTGATCGCTTTTCCATTTGGTGCTACCTCTTCAAAAGCTAAAGCCGAAGAAACCAGACAGGCGTTATCTGACGGAGCTGATGAATTTGATATGGTGATAAATATAGGCGCTCTTAAAGATTCTGAATATGAAAAGGTTTACGATGATATAAAAGCTGTTGTTGAAGAAGCAAGTGGTCGGATCGTAAAAGTTATAATAGAAAGTGCTCTGTTAAGCTTTGAAGAAAAAATTGCAGCGTGTGTGATTTCCAAAGAAGCCGGTGCTCTGTTTGTGAAAACTTCAACTGGATATTCCAAAGGTGGAGCTGTAGCTGAAGATGTTGCTTTGATGAGATTCGTTGTCGGTGATAAAATCGGTGTTAAGGCTTCTGGTGGCATTCATACTTATGAGGATGCAGTCAAAATGATACAGGCTGGAGCAACCAGAATAGGCGCTTCTCATTCTGTGGAAATTGTAAGTTAAGTATAGGCAATCAATAATTACAATCATCCATATAAATAGAAGGTGATAAAATGAGTATATCAGATAAAAGCGTTAGCGATTTTATCAAAGACGTTGCTTCAAAATCTCCAACTCCTGGAGGAGGAGCTGTTGGTGCTATTGTTGCGGCTTTAGGTGCAGCGCTTGTTGAAATGGTAGCACTTTTGACTGTTGAAAAGAAAGGTTACGAGGAGTACGAAGCTGAAATGGAGAGGGTGATCAGTGAGTCTTCTTATAGGAGAAAAAGAATCCTTGAAATCGCTGATGAAGATATAAAAGCTTTTAATGAAGTTATGAATGCACTTAAACTTCCAAAGGATACAGTAGAGAATAAAAAAGTTCGTTCGGAGAAGTTACAAGAGAGTCTTAAAAAAGCATGCGAAGTTCCATATGACCTTGCACGTGAGATATCAAAGATTTGTCCATTGGCGAAATCTGTGAATAAATTTGGAAACAGAAATGCCAAGAGCGATGCCAAGAGTGCACTGGCATTGTTGGAAGCTGCTTTCAAATCTGCAATTGCCAATGTGGAAATAAATCTTGGCTCAATAAAGGACAAAAATTTTGTTTCTTCAATGAGAGAAGCGGTAAATGAATTGAAAGGAAATGTTGAAAAGTGTATCGCCAATTGTGAAAATAATTGATAGTTTTTCTGGTATAATCTTTCAAATTCGGTATTTTTGAAGGGAGGTTTAAATTTGAGTGCGTTAGTCATTGTAATTGTGGCAATCTACATATCAGTGGCTGTTAGTCTTATCTGGAGCGTTATGATGCAAATGTCCAAGCATGCGGGGCTTGGAGGTGCGTTTGGTTCTGGCTCTCTTTACACCGTTTTTGGGCGTGAGAAGGGACTCGACACGCTTGGGAGGATCACGCTTGCTTTAGCCATAACTTTTATGGTTATGAGTGTGATTACGGCGTATGTAGTGAATCTTCCAACGGTGCACTGAAGAAAGGAAGAAATCTATTGAGTCCTGAAAAACAGATAGAGATTTTGAAAAGAAACACCGAAGAGTTGATAACTGTCGGGGAACTTCTTGAAAGGATAAAAACCGGCAGGCCTTTGCGTGTAAAGCTTGGAGTGGATCCTTCTCGACCCGATCTTCACTTAGGGCATGCAGTAGTCTTGAGAAAATTGAGACAATTCCAGGATCTGGGTCACACTGTTGTCCTTATAATAGGAGATTTCACAGCAAGGATAGGAGACCCTTCCGGTAGATCTAAAACACGCCCCATGCTTTCTGCTAAAGAGGCTAAGGAAAACGCTATGAGTTATCAAAAGCAGGCTTTTAAGATTCTTGATCATTCAAAAACAGAATTGCGTTTTAACTCTGAGTGGTTAGAACCACTGAACTTTGAGAATGTAATAAGACTTGCAGCAAAATACACTATTGCTCGTATGTTGGAGCGAGATGACTTTGAAAAGCGCTATCATTCTGGAGAACCTATCAGTATAGCCGAGTTTCTTTATCCTATAGCCCAAGCGTATGATTCAGTTGCGGTTCACGCTGACGTTGAAATGGGTGGTACGGATCAGAAGTTTAACTTGCTTGTGGGGAGAAAGTATCAAGAAGAATTTGGGCAAAAACCCCAAATAGTTATGACTATGCCGCTTATAGAAGGTACAGATGGGACGCTTAAAATGTCTAAAAGTTATAACAACTACGTCGCTGTCGATGATACACCAGAAAATATGTATGGAAAGATCATGTCTATACCGGATAAATTGATGTTCAAATATGCGCGTTTACTCACAGACTTGAACGTTGAAGAGGCTCAAGCAAAAATCGCTTCAAATGAATTGCACCCAATGGAATTTAAAAAACAACTTGCATTTGAAATCACAAAATGGCTCCATGATGAAGGTAAAGCCAAAAAAGCGCAAGAACGTTTTGTTAGGACTTTTTCCAATCATGAGGTTCCAGATAATGTAAAAGAAATTTTGGCAGTTAATGGTGTAAAACTTTCTCATTTTCTTAAGCAAATAGGTGCAGTTTCATCTTCGAGTGAAGCCAAACGATTAATAAATCAAGGTGGCGTTAAAATTGATAACGTTGCGATCAAGGATCCATTTTTTGTGACGAATTTTAAAGGCAACGAAATAATTCGTGTTGGGAAGCTAAAGTTCTACAAGGTGAAGATCCATTAAACCTTGAAATCTTAGTATTGTGGTGGTATAATCCTAAAAGGAATTAATCAGTCCCACGTCTTCGAAGTTTACTATTCAAAGAAAGAAGGAGGATGGTCTAAATGAAAAAAAGCCTGATGGTAGGTGCTATAGTTGCCGTTTTGTTGGTGGCATCTCTTGCTATGGCCGCAGCTTATTCAGATGTGCCTTCGTCAAGCATCTACGCCCCGGCCGTTGAAGCCCTTTCCAAGGCAAAGATCATGGTGGGCTCCAATGGACTTTTCAACGGTTCGGCAACCGTTAACCGTTATCAACTCGCGCAGACGGCGTATAATCTCCTCAATTACATTGAGAAGGATCCAGTTCTCGCAAAAGAGCAAGATATAACAGTTCTTCAAACGGTTGTGAACTCGATCGTGAAAAAACTCGGCGATACGAATTCAATTGTCGCCAATCTTCAGACAGAGGTAAATTCTCTTAAGGTGGTTGTTGGCGAACTCAAAAATGTGCCTGAGCTTGCAAAGGTCGTTGCCAACAATAATCAAACGCTTAGCACTCTTCAAACCATGTTAATCAGCATAAAGACCGATCTTTCCAACGAAGTTAGTGCTGCCGCGGCTAACGCTGAGAAAGCTGTTAAACTCGCAAATATAAATAATAACATGATCGCCAATCAAGCTAAAGAGATTGCATCTATCAGTCAAAGCCTTAAAGCTTTGAAAGCGAGCCAAAACGCCAGTGCTCTTATTGCAAAGGCAAAAGGGGAGCTCGAGGCTGAGTTAAACCAAGATAGTGCTTTCTTGTACAGAAAGATCGCAGTTGCTACAAAACCAATAGCGGACAATTCGAAAGCCATTAAAGATCTTCAGTCCCAGCTCGCTTCCTTGAAGAAAAAGGAATCTGATGATTACATTGCTCTTAGCACAACAATTCCAAGCGTAAGAAATTCTCTTTCCAACCAGATCGGTTTTATTAAGAATGATCTCAAGAACAGCAAAGCTCAGCTTTCCAGTCAAATTTCTAACACAAAAGTTGCGCTTGAGCAAGAAATCTCTCAAGCTAATAACAAAGCTAACCTTGCAATGTGGACTGGCGTTGCTGGCATTGCGATAGGTGCGATAGGATTTGGAACATTCCTGTACTGGGTTTGGAATTACTGGCAATACTAAATCTCATTATGAAATCCTCCCTGTAAAAGGGCGAATACAGAGAGGCTTAAAGAAGGGGGAATGGAAATGAAGAAATTCGTTCTTGTAATGGCCATCGCCTCACTTTTGGTGATTGGTGCGTTTGCGGCAGACTATACGTTGACACCGTCTCTATCTGTGAGCGGTTCTTACAGCTTTGGCTTCGTTGTTGGCAACCAAGGGTTTGACTTAACGAACAGCTTTAGTAATTTAAGTGTTAGTGCGGCTTGGTCGAGTAATTTTGGTACTTTCACTCAACCTGCAACCTGGACATTCGATTTTTCGCTTTTTAATTGGGGAGCAACTCCTAATGTGTCTATTAGCAAAGTAGCTTATGAATCCGCCATTCAGCAGTTGACGTTTGAGCCTGCTTACGACAGGACATTCAATCCAATGATATGGGACAACGGCTCAGCAGCTGGGATCACTTACGTTTACAAACCGATGAAGGCACTCACTCTTCAATACCTTGACACAACAAATAATGGTGCATCGACATCTCCAAGCACACCGTTATTCGTAACACCTTTCTTTAAAGATGAAGTTGCTGCTAATTACGCGGGAACGGGATACTCTGTTTCAGCAGCGGCGTACTACGATGCAACTAATACATCACTTTACGGTTACGGTTATTTTGTAGGCCTTAATTACACTGGAATTCCAGATTTAACAGTTGATGCTGCATTTGGTTCTGACCTTCTCAGAACAGCAGCTCCTGCTGCGAGTGAAATTGGTACGTGGTTGCCGGTTACTGCAGCTACTGCTCCGGTTCAGCAAATTGGAGTGGACGTAAACTACGCGAAAGATTTTGCTTTGACTAAGATGGGTACAGTTAGCGTATCGGCAGAGTACAAATACTTCAAGGACTTCACGCCAAAATATGAAGAATTTGTTGACACAGATGGTGACGGAAACGCTGATAGTCCAAATTATCCGGTTAACAAGAACAATGCTTATGGTAAAGTTTCCTACAATAACACCTTTGGGATTGTTACGGTAAATCCATGGGTTTGGGGAAATTACGACGTTGCCGCAGCTTCTCCAACCGCAGGATTTGGTATCAAATCCAGTGTAGCTCTTGCTGCTGGCCCACTTACCATCACACCATCCGTTGATTACGAAGCCAGTGTGCTTCCATCATATTCTGTAACGACATCTACCGCCAATGTTGAAGCAAAGACCTCTGTTGGTAACGTTTCACTTGACGCTAATGTCGCGTGGAGTGATTTTATAACTTCCATCGCTTCTCCAACATGGAATGTAAAAGCTGATTACACTCTTGGTAAAACCACTCTTGAAGGATACGTTTCCAGTGTTACATCTGGTCCAACGTACGGTGGGTACTATGCAAAAGTTACATATGCTGCTAATATGTGGACTTACACAGGTTTTTATGGAACTTTGAGTCAGGACAGTAATGGCAATTACACGGTTGTCAATGCGAGCCCATATTGGTACGTTGAAGCTTCTGCAAGTGTAAGTTTCTGAGTATAATTGATGTTTTTGAAGGCCCTGACCGTGTGTCAGGGCTTTTTTGTGGTAAAATCGTGTATAGGAGCAATTCATGAATTTGCCCGTACACAAGTGAGGGAGTGATAAATTTTGTCCAAATGGGTGTACTTAGAAGATGTATCCGATCATGTTGGTGAAAATGTTGAGATAAGAGGTTGGATGTTCAACAAGCGTTCCAGTGGGAAAATTTATTTCTTGCAATTGAGAGATGGAACTGGATTTATTCAAGCAATTGTAGAGAAATCGTCTGTTGATGAAGAGGTTTTCAAAACAGCTAACTCGCTAAGAATAGAATCAAGCGTGGTAGTTGGAGGAATGATTCGAGAGGACAAAAGATCGCCGTACGGATATGAGATGAATATTAAAGATATAAAGGTTATTCAAATTCCTGATGAAGATTATCCGATTTCCAAAAAAGAACATGGAATAGATTTTTTGATGACTCACCGCCATCTTTGGCTGCGTTCAAAAAGGCAGTTTCATGTACTACGTGTTCGTGACGAAGTAATAAAAGCGACTCGGGAATTCTATCATTCAAAAAAATTCGTGCTTGTTGATACACCTATACTCACAGGGGCAATAGGAGAATCTGCCGGAGAGCTTTTCAGTGTGAAATATTTCGATCTTGGGAAAGCTTATCTTGCTCAAACAGGGCAACTGTATTTGGAAGCGGCCATAATGGCGCTTGGCAAGGTTTTCAATCTTGGGCCAACATTTCGTGCCGAAAAGTCAAAAACCAGGAGGCATCTCACAGAGTTTTGGATGAATGAGGCCGAGATGGCTTATTACAACTCGAATGATAACATGATTCTTCAAGAAGAGTTGGTGTCGTATGTTGTCAAAAAAGTGTTAGAAAGGGCTTCAGAACATTTGATGGCGATCGGTAGGGATATTAAGCCGCTCGAAAAAGTCCAGACACCTTTCCCGAGGATAAGTTACGATGAAGCGATAAAGCTCTTACAGAAGAAAGACTTTGATATAAAATGGGGGGATGATATAGGAGGAGATGAAGAAACTGGTATAAGCGAAGAATTTGACAGACCTGTTATGGTGTATAACTATCCGAGAAGCATAAAGGCCTTTTATATGCAACCAGATCCAGATAATCCCAAAGTAGTTCTTTGTAACGATATGCTTGCTCCTGAAGGGTACGGAGAGATCATAGGGGCGTCGCAGCGTATTCATGATCCGGATTTATTGATAGAAAGGATAAAGGAGTTCAATTTGCCAGTTGAATCTTACGACTGGTATATAGATTTGAGAAAGTATGGAACAGTTCCACATAGCGGATTTGGGATGGGAATTGAGCGCTTGGTAGCTTGGATTTGTAAACTTGATCACATACGTGAAGCTATACCTTTTGCAAGAACCATTTACAGGATACGTCCCTAATGTGGTGGTTTAATGGGTAGAATTCTATCTTCTGAACCTCAAAACGAAGATGAAAGTTTTATAAGTATAAGGCCAATTTCTTTAAGTGAATACATTGGACAAAAAGAAGTAAAATCTCGCCTTGAAATCTCCATTCGAGCTGCGAAAATGCGAGGAGATGTGCTTGATCACGTTTTATTAGCCGGACCACCCGGATTGGGAAAAACAACTCTTGCCATGATAATAGCTCATGAAACAGGCGGACACCTTCGAGCCACAAGTGGTCCTGTAATAGAACGTCAGGGAGATCTTGCAGCTGTTTTGACGTCACTTTCAAGTGGTGATATTCTATTTATAGATGAAATACATAGACTACCTCATGTGGTGGAAGAAATACTTTACGGTGCGATGGAAGATTTTCAGTTAGATATACTTGTGGGGAAAGGGCCAGGAGCTAGAAGCGTAAGGCTGTCTTTAAGCCCTTTCACACTTATTGGTGCGACTACGAGAAGCGGGCTTCTCACTCCGCCACTGAGAAACCGATTTGGTATGGTGCTTGAGCTTGACTTCTATAATGTAGTAGATATTGCATTAATAGTCAAAAGGACAGCAGGTATACTTGGGGTAAAAGTAAGCGATGAATGTGCGCTTGAGATTGCCAAAAGATCTCGAGGTACGCCAAGAGTTGCAAATAGATTGCTCAAGCGTATAAGAGATTTTGCAACCGTGAAATCCGAGAATGAAATAACGCTTGAAACGATCAATGAAGCGTTTCGTGCCATGAAAATAGATCCGTATGGGCTTGATGATGTTGACCGGAAGATACTCTCAAAAATTGCCAATGATTACCATGGAGGTCCAGTGGGTTTGAATTCGTTGGCAGCCACTATTGGAATGGAAGCTGAAACTGTTAGGGAAGTTTATGAACCTTATTTACTTCAAGGTGGATTTGTAGCCAGGACATCACGTGGTCGAATAATAACTCCTAAAGGATATGCCGCGATAGGGAATCCATTGATCGGTTTTGAAAATTTAGATTTGGAGGGATGAAAGTTGTTTGTGATTGCAAATTTCGTGTATGCTATTGCCGTTATTTTGAATATTGTGGTGTATTTTGCGATTTTTGTTCTTGTTATAGATGCTCTGCTAAGTTTTATAGTTCCTTACGGCTTTCCTATGAGAAGAATCTTTGATGACATGGCAGAGCCAATGTTGAGACCACTAAGAAGAATCATTCCTCCTTACGGTATGTTCGATTTTTCAACATTTGTGGCTATTCTTATCTTGATATTCATTCAGGCTTTTTTTGTCAATACACTTTTTGATCTAAGTGTGGTTTTGAAAAGATGATGAAATTCAAAAGCGCGGTAATAATCAGAAATGAAAAGAACAAGCAAGCAATTGACGCTTCTAAAACGATCAAAGAAAAAATTGAGAAAAGTGGTTTGGAGATCATTCCGTTAGAGTCTTCTAATTTGAACACCATTGCCTTTGTTCTTGGTGGTGATGGTACCGTCTTGAGGGCTTCAAAGATTCTTTCAGATCATGAAGTGAGCGTTATAGGAATCAATTTCGGCCATCTCGGTTTCTTAAGTCCTTATGAATTCTCCGAAATTGATGATGTTCTGAAAGGAATTCTCAAAGGTGACTATTTTGTGATGAAGCGAAATTTTTTGGAGATCTCTAAGTCTTTTCAAAAGAAAGAGTTTGCGTTTAACGAATTTGTTGTGCAACGTGGCGTGAGATCACATATGATGGAAATTTTAGTGAAAATCGACGGTACGGAAATGGGACGTGTATTATGTGATGGTATGATTTTTTCCACTTCAACAGGTTCTACAGCTTATAACCTTTCGGCTGGGGGTTCTGTAATTGATCCGCTTGCAAATGTCGTTTCGATCGTTCCAATCATGGCTCATGCGTTTTCACCGTGGCCAGTTGTAGTAGCGTCGCACAGAAAAATTCGTGTACATGTGCATCCACGCGATGAAGAAAGGTATTTTTCCGTTATCGATGGAGAAAGATTTGAAGAATTTAACAAGCCACAAGTTTTTGAGATAGGAAGTTCAGATAGAACTTTAAAATTTTTGTGTACAAAGGACAGAGATTTTTTTGATTTGGTACATAAGAAATTGGGGTGGGGACTGCATAATGGCTGTGGAGGAAACAATTCGTGAGCCACAAATGTGATTATTATCAAAAAATTTTAGACTCCATGCTTGAAGGTGTGATAATGATCGATGAAAATGCGCGAGTGCTTTTCATCAACAATGCAGCTCGGAAAATCCTTCGACTTCCTCATCATAATTATATTGGAAAGAATGTTGTGGATACCATTCCAAACACTCGTCTTCACTTAGTTTTGAGAACTGGGAAGGCTGAACTTGATAGAATTCAGAACGCTGGAAACGTTAAAATTGTAACTTCAAGGGTTCCCCTTTTCGACGAAAATGGTAAAATCGCTGGTGCTGTTGCCGTTTTCAGAGACATAACTGGAGTTAAACGCATGGCCGAAGAGGTTACAGATCTGAAGAATGTGCGCCTTATGCTTGAAGCTATTATAGATTCTACAGATGATGCGATAAGTGTTGCCGACTCAAATGGGAAAATTACATTAGTTAACCGTGCGTACACGAAGATCACGGGATTTAATCAGGAAGATGTGATCGGAAAATCGGCCGATGTTGACATTGCGGAAGGTAAAAGCGTTCACATGATGGTGTCAAAAACGAAACAATCAATAATGGGCCACAGAATCAAAGTTGGGCCGATGAAGAAAGAAGTTATTGTGGATGCTACACCTCTTGTTATAGATGAAGATTTTGTTGGAAGTGTTGCAGTGATACACGATGTTTCAAAAATCATATCACTCAGTCGCGAACTTGAAGAGGCAAATCGAACGATACGTAGAATAAGCGCACGTTATACCTTTGATGATATAGTTGGAGAGTCGCACATCATGCAAGTGGCCATTCTCCAAGCTAAAAAAGTCGCCAAAACTCGTGCCACTGTCCTTCTGAGAGGAGAATCCGGAACCGGCAAGGAGCTCTTTGCTCATGCGATACATAATGCAAGTGATCGAATTTCTCATCCCTTTGTGAGTGTAAATTGTGCATCTCTTCCTGAAGGGATACTTGAATCTGAGCTTTTTGGATATGAAGAAGGAGCTTTTACAGGTGCCAAAAGAGGCGGGAAACGTGGACTTTTGGAAGAAGCTAATGAGGGTACACTCTTTCTTGATGAAATCGGAAAAATGGAAGTGGGAACTCAGTCACGATTTTTGAGGTTTTTGCAAGAGATGGAGATTGTTCGGCTTGGCAGTACGAAAGTTAAGCATCTGGATGTTAGAATAATAGCTGCCACGAATCTTGATCTTGAAGATATGGTGAAAAAAGGTAAATTTATTCCAGATCTCTATTACAGGTTGAACGTGGTTCCAATCTTTATTCCTCCTTTGCGTGAAAGAATGGAAGATCTTGAGGCATTGGTTAAAAATATCATAAGGAAGTTGAATCAGGAGTATGGAAGAGCTGTGGAAAGCATTACAGATGGAGCACTTGAAATACTCAAAAACCTTTCTTGGCCAGGGAATGTTAGGGAGCTTGAAAATTTTATTGCGCGATCCATGATAAACATGGAAATTGGGGAGAAGACGATAAAAATTTCTCATCTTCCTCCTTTTGAAGTTCCGCGAAAATATTCGTCTGATATACGTGTTCCTTCTGGAACGACACTTAAATCTGCATTGAGGAATTTTGAGCGTCACCTTATAGAAACCACGTTAAAATCCTATGGTGGTAACAGGACAAAAACAGCTGAGGCGCTTGGAATTAACCTGAGAACGTTGTTTTATAAATTAAAACTTTACAAAATACGTTAAGAAGAGGAGGTATGACTGTGAAAGATTTGTGGGAGGAAGTCAAAGACGTAGATCCTGAAATCTACGATGTCATTCACAAAGAGTTGAAGAGAGAACAAGACGGGATAGAGTTGATTGCTTCTGAGAATTTTGTTTCTAAAGCTGTATTGCAGACTATGGGTAGTGTTTTGACCAACAAGTACGCAGAAGGGTATCCAGCGAAACGTTATTACGGAGGATGCGAAGTGGTTGATATGGCAGAGAACCTTGCCAGGGATAGAGCAAAAATTCTGTTTGGGGCAGATCACGCGAATGTTCAACCTCACTCCGGGTCACAGGCCAATATGGCTACCTACTTTGCCCTTGCCGAACCCGGTAGCACGATCATGGGTCTTTCGCTGACCCAAGGTGGGCATCTTACTCATGGATCGCCCGTAAATTTTTCCGGGAAATTGTATAATTTCATCCCTTATGGGTTGAATTTAGATACTGAAACCATAGATTACGATGAAGTGGAGCGTTTGGCTCTTGAACATAAACCAAAGGTGATCGTAACAGGTGGAAGTGCTTATGCACGTATAATAGATTTTAAACGTTTTAGAGAAATAGCTGACGAAGTGGGGGCATATTTAGTTGTTGACATGGCTCATTTTGCAGGTTTGGTAGCAGCAAAAGTGCATCCGAATCCCGTTGAGTACGCGCATGTTGTAACTTCAACAACTCATAAAACACTTCGTGGACCACGTGGTGGTTTAATACTTTCGAAGTCCGAGCTTGCCAAGCCGATTGATAAATCAGTCTTTCCAGGAATGCAGGGAGGTCCCTTGATGCATATAATTGCAGCCAAGGCCGTTTGTTTCAAAGAGGCTATGACGGATTCGTTTAAACAATACCAGATCCAGATTGCCAAAAATGCGTCTGCTTTAGCAAGGGCATTATCTGATAGAAATATTCGAATAGTTTCAGGAGGAACTGACACACATTTGATGCTTGTGGATCTCACAGAAACAGGATTAACCGGGAAAAAAGTTGAAGCCATACTTGGAGAAGTTGGAATAACAGTGAACAAAAATACGATACCGAGAGAAACTAGATCGCCTTTTGTTACCAGTGGCATCAGACTTGGGACACCAGCTGTTACCACTCGTGGTATGAAAGAAATTCAAATGGAAGAAATAGGGGATATAATTGCTTCTGTAATCCACAATCCAGATAATGAAGAGATAAAGCGTGTATCACGTGAAAGAGTTGAAAAACTATGCAGAGATTTTCCACTGTATCCTGAAATGTGATTTCCAATTCGGTTGTAAGAATGCCACTCACTGCATCTAAAAAGAGGTGGTGATTTTGAAGGTTCTTGGTTTGATCCTTGCCGGAGAAAAAGGGAAAGGTCTTGGAAAGCTGACTTCTAAAAGGGCGTCTGCTGCCGTTCCCATTGGTGGGAAATATCGCGCTATAGATTTCACACTTTCTAATATGGTAAGGGCTGGCATAAAAAAGGTGGGTGTTCTTACTCAATATAATCCTCGTAGCCTTATGGATCACTTGGGTTCAGGTAGAGAATGGGATTTGGATAGAAAAAGAGGGGGGCTTTACATTCTTCAACCCTATGTAAGCGAAAATGATCAATACTGGTATCGGGGTACAGCTGATGCTATGTATCAGAATATAACCATTCTTAGAAGGGGAAGTGAAGATTATGTCCTTATAGGTTCGGGAGATCACGTATTCAACTTTGATTTCAACGCTCTTTACGATTATCATATGACATCGATGGCTGATATAACTATTATGACCAAGTCAATTGAAGGATACGATCCGAAACTTTATGGTGTTGTTAAAACAAACAGTGAAGGAAAAATAGTGAAATTCGAAGAGAAACATCCAAATCCTGAGGGAGATAAAATAAATCTGGGTGTGTATTTTGTAAACAAAAAGATGCTCATGGATCTGTTGTATGCAGCTGTGCCAAACGGAGGTTACGATTTCGTGAGTGATATCATAATTTCAAATCTCGATATGCTGCGGATCATGTCGTACGAGTTCACCGGTTATTGGCGCAACGCAAAAAAATCCATTTTAGAATACAAGAGAATAAATATGGATATGTTAAATCAGGAAATTTCCCATGAGCTCTTTTATCAAAATGGGAAGATATTCACCAAATTAAAGGATTTAGCACCTCCCAAGATCACCTCGACGGGATCCGTGAAAAATTCGATCGTTGCCGATGGGAGTATAATTTCTGGTAATGTAGTGGACAGCGTGATATTTCGGAATGTTGAGATTAGATCTGGAGCCGTGGTAGAGGACTCCATCGTTCTTGAGGGATCCGTGATCGAAGAAGGGGCCAAGATCAATAACTGCATTCTTGATAAGAATGTCACGATTCGTTCGGAACGCGTCTATAAGGGATATGATGAACCTTTGATCTTTGGAAAATGGCAGGTTATGTAAAAGAGGGGATGAGAAGTTGACAGATGTAGTTGCCATGATACTTGCAGGTGGACAAGGTACAAGGCTTGGGGTTCTAACAGAAAATATCGTGAAGCCGGCCGTACCTTTTGGAGGAAAGTATAGAATAATAGATTTCACGCTGTCTAATTGTACAAATTCATCGATCTACACGGTGGGAGTTTTGACTCAGTATAAACCTCGAGTGTTAAGTAAACACCTTGGCATAGGACGAGATTGGGATCTCGACAGAAAACAAGGTGGTTTATCAATTCTTTCACCTTATGCAGCTTCCTCAAAGGGTGAATGGTACAAAGGAACCGCGCACGCCATTCATCAAAACATGGATTTCATCGATCAATTTTCTCCAAAATATGTTCTTGTGCTCTCAGGAGATCATGTCTACGCCATGGATTACAATGAAATGTTGGACTTTCACATATCAAAAGGATCGGAGGCGACGATTGCCTGTGTTCGCGTTCCACTTTCAGATGCGAGCAGATTTGGAACGATCATAACGGATAACATTTATCGTATAGTTGATTTTGAAGAGAAACCTTCTCGCCCGCGTTCTCAACTTGTGTCTATGGGTATATATTTGTTTAACTGGAAAATATTGAAGAAGGCTCTCATTGAAGATGCAAATGATCCGAATTCTGCACATGATTTTGGCAGAAACGTGATACCAAGAATGCTTTTGGAAAAACGGCATATGTACGCTTACGAGTTTGATGGGTATTGGCGTGATGTTGGAACTGTGTATTCATTCTGGGTAACTAATCTTGAGCTTACACATCCAATGCCGGCTCTTAATCTCTACGATCCAAACTGGCGTTTTTATACACACAGCGAAGAGATGCCTCCGGCTTTTTTTGGGAAAAAATCAAAAGTCATAAATTCTCTTGTGAGTGAAGGGTGTATTGTTTATGGTGACGTGGAGGGAAGCGTGCTTTTTCAAGGTGTCAAAGTTGGAGAAGGTAGTTTGGTGAAAAACTCTGTTATTATGACAAACGTGGATATTGGCCGAAACTGCCATGTGGAAAACGCGGTAATAAGTGAAAACGTGATCGTGAAAGATGGTGTATCCATAGGAGTAGGAGAAGAAATTGAAAACGTGGAACGGCCAGATATTTACAATCATGGCATAAGTGTTATAGGAGAAAGGGTTCTTATAGCTTCAGGTGCACATATAGGCAAGAACTGCTCCGTTGACAATTTCCTCGATATGGAGAAAATTGGAATTAAAACTTTGGAAAGCGGTCAAAACTTAAGGGAACGTTAATTATTTTTCCGTGGAGAACTAAAAATGCGTTTATCTTTTTTCGAGATAGAATATGGCTTTTCCTCCCAGGACTATCATTAATAATCCTCCAAAGGCGAAAATGATATTGATGAGAGTAAATTTCCACAGATATACTGGGGCTATGCCAAGGGTATATCGTAAGCCTTGAGCAAAATAGGTTATGGGCATCACACGCGCAATTACCTTCATATATTCAGGCATAATGGAGAATGGATAAAAAACGTTGGAAAAGAGCATCATGATTACCAAAACAATTGTGGAAAAATTTAAAATTGTCCATAAATCCTTAAAAACAACTGAAAAAGCAGTTCCAAATCCAAGGGACATAAAAACGGCGCTTGCCATCAAAATGGAGAAAAGGGGCCAATTGATGTTGTAATTAGTTGAGAAGATCCATTCAGACATCAAGACGGTAATGTATGAAGAAAGTATTGAAGACCAGAATCTGTTAAGAGCGATTGAGAAAACAAAGAGGCTACCATTTAAAGGCGTTGTTCTTAATCTTTTCAGAGATCCGTTTTCGCGATATGTACCAAGCGTTGTTGCCATTCCAAAAACGCCAGCCATCATTATTGCAATTGCGAGAATGCCAGGTACTATAAATGATATGACAGTAAGGCTTGAACCTGTTTTTAGGCTGTTTGGAACGATTTGTATGTACATCGGAATTCCTGATATCTCTTCTCTTATGGCTTGAACTATGAACGATTGGAGGTCTTTCAGATAGTTGTTATACTGGCCAAAAGATTGGTTGTAAAAGAAAGTCACTGTGGATGATTCAAGTGATATCCCCATTTGTACCTTTCCGGAATTAACGAGTTTTTTGACATCATTTTTATCTTTAACAAAAATTGGCTCAATTCCAGATTTTTCAGCTGCTTTTTTGAAAAGTTGCTCGTAATTCGAAGAATTTGAAGTGTAAGCGGCAACTTTCACATTCACAGAAGTCGTTCCGCCTGAAATGCCTGAAATAACGAACCCAATAATTAACATAAAGACTATAGGTGAAATAAATATCATGATCGTAGCCTGGCGATCTCGAATAAACATATAGAAAGATTTGCGTACAAGCTCGAAAAAGTTTTTCATTTGAGAATGACTTTTAACCATTTCATCATTCCTTCTCCAGGTTTTGCCGTACTGACGAAAAAGCGATCGATGCTATCAACCATATTCCTGGAACCAGAATATTCATCCACATGGGAGTTGTTGACATGGCAACTCCAAGAAATTGACGAAGAGCGTTGGTTGAATACCATAAAGGATTTATATAAACGAAGATATTTATATACCAAGGTAGGTTGTATAACGGGAAATATATACCAGCCAAAAATTCGAGTGGAAGGTTGATAAGGCTTGACACCGCCCCAACAGAAGTTGGACCAGAGGCAATAAAGCCCACAACAAATCCTATCGCGGCGTAAACAGCACACGAAAACAGATAATAAAGAAATGCTTGCCATGAAAAGGCACGAATGACGGCTCCCAAAACGAACGTTGAAAACAAAGCGAGACCTATGTACTGAATTATCATTATAAAAAGCCTTGAAGCAGTGAACCCCAAGAAGAAAGAATAGGGATTTACGGGCGTGGAGGCATACTTTTTCATGACAGCGTACCGTCTCATCATAGCTATTTTTGGTGCAACTAAAAGCAAACCAGTCATAAAAGCGGCAATTACCATTATCCCGGGTGCGACAAAATTCGTGTATGATGGAGATTCCATAATGCTGCCAAAAGTTTTGCTTTTAACCTTTATGGCTTTCAGAGTGTAACCAAAGCGAGCGGTGAGGTATGAATTTATTTGACCAATTGTTCCTTCTATTGCACTTTCTGCCAGATTTGACGAGGCTCGATTTGGAACATAGAAAACCTTTATCGGCACCAGCGGTGCTGAGATCCCCAATTTGCTAAACAGGATAGAACGAGCTATGGCAGAATTGAAATCTTTTGGTATAATGAGTACAGCATCAGCTTCGGAATAAATGACCTTTTCAAAGGCCGCATTCGTATCTTTCTTTTTCATCATGGTCAAAGTAAAAATGGCATCTTTATTTGGAAATGAAAGAGATCTGAAAGCGTTGACAAGTTCCCTTGAAAAGTTTGGTCCATTGGCCTTTTGAGAGTCGTTTATCAAGATTATTTTAAAGTTTATGGAACCTTTCACTCCAAGGTTTGAGAAGGTTAAAACCAATATAGTAAACAATAGGATTGGAAAGATCACAACCCAAAATATGGATCTTTTGTTTCTTAAGTCTGACAAAAGATGAACCTTGAAAAAATTCCAAGTCTCTTTCAATCTCTTAAACCTCTACCTGTAAGTTTAAGAAAAACGTCTTCGAGGTTTGGTTCAATTAGAAATACGTTTGTCAGGGAGATATCGAATTTTTTTGACCATAAGACGAGAGCTTCAAGAGTCTTTGTGAGATTTTGTGTCATGATTCTAAAATGGTCGCCTGAAATTATGAGATTTTCACCAAGGGCATTTAGAGCTACGGTAGTCGGTGTCGGCGAACATTCAAAGTCCACTTCGCTCTTTCCACCATACTTGGATATCAATTCTGCTGGTGTGCCAAGCTCTATAATTTGTCCATGGTCTATGATGGCAACGCGATCGCAGAGTCGTTGAGCTTCTTCCATGTAGTGAGTTGTCAAGAAAATGGTTTTCCCATATGATTTAAGTTCCTCGATCAGATTCCAGATGGATTCTCGAGATTGAGGATCAAGACCTGCCGTGGGTTCATCTAAAAAGATGATCTCGGGATCGTTGATGATCGATACTGCGATAGCTAATCTTTGCTTTTGTCCTCCAGAAAGATTTTCAGAATAGGTGTTTTCCTTTTCTTCAAGTTTCACAGTCCTCAGAACATTTTTTACACCCAAAGAGTTTTTAAAGAAAGAGGCAAATAGCTCTAAGACTTCCTTGACTTTAAGATGATCAAGAAAGCGCGTTTCTTGAAGAACGACTCCAATTTTTTCTTTGATTTTCGGGGGCACATCGCCATGTATTTTTTCTCCCAAAAACCACATTTCTCCTTCTGAAGGGCGTCGAAGGCCTTCGAGAATTTCGAGAGTAGTGGTTTTACCTGCTCCATTTGGACCAAGAAAACCAAATATTTCTCCCTTATATAGTTCTATGTTTATACCTTTTAATGCCTCAAAACGACCATAAAACTTTTTTAGGTTTTTAACTTCTATTACCTTTCCATGCTTTTGAATTTTTCCGTGTTTCATGATTACAACAGCTTGGCCAAAGCTCTTGCGGCCATGGTTGTTCCTTGCTTTTCGTATCCTGCAACTCCAAGCATAGTTCTTATTTCTCCAACTTTTACTCCCGTTTCAAACATCCTCTTCACAAACTTTTTTGCTATAACTTCGTGCTCTTTTCTTCTTTGAATTGCTCCGAATGGATTCGCAAAGTAGGAGTGTGACAAACCCTTTTCTGCAGTTGTTCCTTTAGCCATCCTTGCACCTTCTGAAAAGACTTTAAGAGCATCTTCTGTGTTTTTGAAAAACTTTACTCTGTCTTCTTCACGCTCGACAAATGTATAGTTGTTGGCATACAGAAAAAAGTCTATGGGGGTTGGTTCTATTATCTCAGCATAATTGTCATAAGGTACTATGACTCTTGCATTAGTCTGATTGGGATTCATGAATATACTCCTATCTATAGTGGCGTAAGCATAACCAGGCGGGAGGTCGTCAAGCCTTACAAAGGCGCCTGTCTCTGTTCCATAAGCAACTATTTTGCCGTCTTTTACATCCAAAGATCCCATATCATCTATAATGATCTCGACGTTTGCAATCTCATCTAACCTGCCAAGTGCATCGAGTGTTTCTGACTTCCCAGCTCCGCTGTCACCAACAAACATGGCATTTGCACTTCTTCCGTTTTTGAGAGTTATTTTGGCAAGTGATCCATGAATTGGAAGCCTTCCTTCATCTATAACTTTTAAGTTGTGAACGGTCAGCAAAATCTTTTTGGCGTATCCGAAATAATCGTTTTCCTCGAGATCAGGGATTATTCCAACATAGAAGCCATCGTGATAAATTATTCCGTTTCTGTAAGATGGTTCACATTTTTCGAATGGGTATCCAAAGACAATGAGTCCATCAGGTTCTCCAAGCTCGGACGGACTTGCCAGTTCATATAGATTAGCCAATCCAACTGCGTGAACAAGATATTCTTTGTTTATGTAAAAATATATGAGATGTCTGCCAACTCTTAAAGGTAAAGCATACCATTTCTTTGTGTCAAATTGTATTTTGTCAAGAATCTCCTCATCTATAACTGGAAAAACTCCCTTTCTCTTGTTAGACTTTGTATAAAAAATAACAGGTGGCTCGACCACGACGCTCCAAATAAACGGTACAGAGTACATCCACCTCTTACCTATTCTTTTTGGAGGGGGGACCAATGATTTATCCACCAAAAATGTAGCTTGTACTCCTCCAGGATCCTGTCGGAAGACTTTCATTTCTCTCTTGGAAACGTTTAATTGAAGTGATCTGTGGAAATTTCTCATGGTGTTTTCAAATTCTTGAGCTGTTTCAATAGCTCCCTTTATAACACCTTCTCTTGCACTACGCTCTTTTTGGTACTTTTCGAATTTTACTACAAATCGCTGTTTTTGCCTCCAAAAGCTGTAAAGGCCTTCTAAAAACTGATAAAGACAGGTCTTACATCCTTTTTGATTATGCATGACCATTTCATTTATTGGTTCAAGCGAAAGTGTGTACAAAAATTCGGTTATGGATTTGTAGTCATACTTTGTTCTGGATTTAAAGGGTTTCAGAACTTCCAACAAACCACGGTCACTCATTCTCAGATAAGAAATGTACTCCCTGAGGATTTTCTGGAAAAACGGACTTAGGAGCACTTGAGAATAGCTGTTCATGAACGTTCCATTTATCACCACGACATTGGACATACCAACCATCTCCATTCTCTTCAACCTTGTTTTCCATCACTTGTTTTTGAAATAGACACGATAAAGATTACGTCATCTACGTCATGCTTTTGAATAAATTATATGCTGATAAAAACGGATCAGACAATTTTTCTCTGAAAATTATTAAAATTGATACTGTAAATTAAAATTTGTCTTTGGAAAAATGTTTTTGAAGTGTTAAAATGAATGTCAGAACAGGTACGAAAGTTTAAAAGGGAAGTCTGGTGAAAATCCGGCACGGTCCCGCCACTGTAACCGGCGACAATATCTGTGAAGTGCCACTGGGAAACTGGGAAGGCGCAGATGGAGAATGACCCGGAAGTCAGGAGACCTGCCTGTTCTGAATACCTCCGACACTCGGGAAAGGTGTTTGGCATGGTTAAAAAGGGAAATCAGGCCGACTTTGAAGTCGGCCTTAAAATTTTTTTAAGGGGGTTTTAATATGAAGAAGTATTTAGTTTTTGGTATGTTGCTGATCTTACTTTTTTCTATTGTGCTTGCAGTTACGTACCCATTAACTCTGGTTGACGACGCTGGGCATGCGGTTACGTTTGAAAGTCAACCAGAACGCGTTATCGATGCTGCTCCTTCTGTCACGGATTTCTTAATTAAACTTGGTTATGCTAATAAGATAGTCGGTGTGACAAAGTATGATTCTTACACTAAAGCTGAAAATATTGGACTCCTCTATCCACTGAATCTGGAAAAGATAGTTTCTTTGAAACCAGATGTTGTTTTCATGTTTGGTGGTTTCCAACTTCCACAATACGAAAAGCTCACAAAACTTGGAATAAAAGCATTTGTGCTTAATGCCAAAAATCTTAATGGAGTTTACAGAGATATCATAGACGTTGCGACGATCATGGGAAATCCTAAGAAAGGCCAAAAGCTTGTTAAAGCTTTAAGCTCAAAAGTTATGAAAATTGCGGAAGCGGCATACAAAATTCCTATTTCAAAAAGGCCAAAAGTTTTCTATGGTTCTCCATACAAACAGATATGGACAGCAGGGATGGGTTCTTTTCTCAATGAAATTATCTCTCTTGCTGGTGGTGTAAACATCACAGGAAATTACGCTGGACCCAATGGATGGTTGCCTGTGAGTCCAGAGTTTGTGGTTTCTCAGGATCCGGATATTATCTTAGTTCCCTATTATGCTCCACATGGCCAAAAAGCTGCTATAAAGGCGTTTAGGGACTATCCTGCTTTCAAAGACTTAAGGGCTGTTAAAGAAGGGCACGTTTATGCAATTAATGGAAACATTGCTTCACAACCAAACACAAAGCTTGTTGACCTTCTTGAGCAACTTTACAATATATTTAGCAGATCATGGTGAAAATTGGTAGGGGGAGGACTTTTCTACTGGTCCTTCCTTTGCTTACAATTTTCGTTGTTTTAAACTTAGCATTTGGATCCGTTTATACGCCTTTTGGTGATGTATTAAAGAGTTTGTTTGGAATGCGAGTTCCGGAAAC
>JALSLY010000030.1 GCA_026988035.1 Thermotogae bacterium | reverse complement strand
TGGAAATATCTTCGAAGAAGGTAAAGATTCATGAGAGTATTGGATACTTTAAATCGATAAGAATTCCATTGAAAGTTGTTGTTTATGAGATGAACGCCACGAGGATGACTCTCGTGTCAACGAATTTGCAAATGAGTGGAGAAGAGGTTGTCAGAAATTACATGAATCGTTGGAAAATAGAAGTATTCTTCAAAAGCGCAAAGCAAAGATTCAATCTTAGAGATTGCACATTGAGAAGTGAAAATGGTCAACGTCATTGGATGGTAATTGTGAGTGTGGCGTATTTAATACTAAAGCTGGTAAGAGAACTTTTGGAAATAAGAAGTGAGGAAGAAATGTTGAACATGATTCACATGGCGATTTCATACATGATTTCTATGGTTTGTGAGAGAGTAAAAGAGGCATATTCTGTTTTGAATCATGGCTTATTTCCTGGTTTTGTTGACGATGTGTTAATTACTTAATATTGACGCACAACGTGAGTAGTTTATTTACAATGAAATAATGTTACAAAACATTTTTATCCGAAAGCCTTAAATAAGCAAAATTAGAATAATTGAAGCATCCCCAAAAGTTCAATAATAGAAGCATATAATGTTTGTGTTTCTGTTTAAAGTATTCATTACATCGATTTAATGGGGGTGATCGTATTGAGTAAAGACTCAGGTCGCGCAAATTTGGTTAGGAGTCTGGGGCTTGTCGGAATACTTGCGTTGGCACTCGATAATGTTATAGGCGGAGGGATAAATTACATATCCGTCCAAATCGAAGGAAAAGTGCCAGGAATAGGAACATACGTTCCTCTCGTGATGTTAATAGGCGGCATAATTGCATTCTTCATTTCGATGAATTACTCTTACTTGGGCTCAGCAATGCCAAGAGCTGGTGGAGAATACATTTGGGTTAGCCGTGGATGGAACGGCCTCTTTGGATTCCTCTCTTCTTTCTCATTTTGGGTAGCTGAAGCTACAGCAGCTGGTGCAATTGCTTTCATAGATCCAAAATTTTTTGGCACAGCTTTTGATCAAGTTGGATTGACATCTGCTGGCACGTGGATCGACTCAACCATAGGCACTCTAATTATAGGACTTGCGATTATATGGTTGATATGGTTGTTCCATATAATAAGTGTCAGAACAGTTGGATGGGCATCAATAATTTTAATGATTATGATGTTTGCCGGTGGATTTTTCATCGTATTGTATGGTTTTATAGGGAATCCACACGACTATGCATCTATTTTAAAAACGAATGGCATCAACATGCAAAAATACATTGCACTCTCCAAAAAAACCATACCATCCTCTTCAATCTCAGCAATTCCAAAAGCATTGTTCCTACTATTTTTCGCCTTTGTAGGATTTACTGCAATGTCACAAGCAAGTGGAGAAACCAAAAAACCCAAAAAGACGCTTCTAATTGCTTTTCCACTGGCAATAGGTATAATAACAACTTATTTCATTCTTTATGCTTTAGCTGTATTTCACACAGTTCCCTGGAGATATGTTGCCGGTCAAATGATAGCAGGACATGCTTCTCTTATAAATGGTCCGGCACTTTTAGGATACATGATGCCAACAGGTTTAGCCATGTTTGTCACATTGATGGTTGCAGCTGCGTTGTTTAACGATCTGCCTCCAATAACTCAAGCTTTAACACGTCTTTTTTATTCTTGGGGAGTTGATGGAATACTACCAAAAAGCCTTGGAAGAGTAAACAAGAGAGGTGTCCCTGCGACATCTATAACAATAAATACGATCATAATCACGATCTTTTTTCTTCTAACAGTGTGGTTTGGTTGGGCAAACGAGATCTCCGTTACGGTCGCAGCCGCAATGTTCATGTACATAACAGTTGGAATAGCCTCACTAGCGTTCTCAAAACACGCTCCAAAACTTGAAAAAGAATCCAGCATGCATAAAAATATTTTCGTGATCATATCGGCAATCATAACCATTCTCGCATCCAGTTGGCTCTTCATTCAAGGAATAATATCCAACATTCACGAAGCTTGGTATTTACAATCCATAATTCAATGGATTATAAGTATGGGAATAGCGTTAATAATTTACTATTATGGTGCTAAAAACGTCAAGGCAAATGAAGGAATATCTTTGAATACAAAGTTTAAAGAGCTTCCCTTAGAAGAAGAGTAAACCCTAATAGCGTGAGCTCATAAAAACATATCATTAAAGGGCGGGCATAAAGCCTGCCCTTGTATTTGCAATGTCTTTTATAGAATGTCTCCAAAAATTCAAAGCACCATTTGTTGTTCACACTACGGCGGTGTTTTTTGGAGTCTTTTTCATTTTTTGTGCAAAGTGGAATCAGAAATAAAACAAAGCGAAAAGGCAAGGGAGAATAGGATACGCATCACACAATTTCGTCATATCACTTCTATCGTTTATAATAGAGTGCTCTTTAAGGAGGTGTCTGTGTATGAAAATCAAAGTGGTAACTGATGGCTCATGCGATCTTCCACAAGAACTCGTTAAAAAGCACAATATAGAAGTTGTGCCTTTGCACACAGTCTTAAATGATAAAGATGCCGATTTGACACCGGACGAAATCATTGAAAAGATGAATAGCGGTAACAGCGTTAAAACCTCTCAAGTAACACCTACAGAGTTCGAAAGGGTGTATTCTCAAATACTTCAAGAATACGACGGCATACTTTCCGTGCATCTTTCTCAAAAGCTAAGCGGAACGTATGCCAGTGCTGTGACAAGTGCAAAAAAATTCAGCGGTAGGATCGAAGTTATCGATTCCATGAGTACATCAGCGGCACTCGGTGCTATGGTTTTGAAAGCCGTAGAATTTGCAAAAACGGGAGAGCTCAAAGAAAGTGCTGAAAAGCTTAGAGGATTTTCCAAAAAGGTTGAAACGATCTTCGGAATAAAAGTTATAGATAATCTCGTAAAAGGTGGAAGAGTTGGCCCATTGGTTGGAAAATTGACAAAAATGTTCAATGCAAAGCCAGTATTGAGAGGAATAGATGGAGAAATAAAGCTGTACAAAGTTACGCTTGGATTCAAAAGAGTTTTAAGGGAAATAGTAAGATTTATCAACAATCACAAAATATTGGACAACAAAATAATCATCGCTCACGTCCATGCCGAGAGCGATGTCGAATATATACGAACCCACACTGATGTAGAAATTATCTCATGTGGAGCTGGGCCAACCATAACAGTTCATGGAGGATATGGATTCATACTTGTGGGGTTTATAAGTGAATGATGAGGGAACCCTATATTTTCAAACCAATTGGATTGTAGCGTTCACCATGGTCATAAACGTCAATGCCTTCGATCTTCTTTATCTTGAAAACTACTAAGTAAGTCAAAGGTGTTGCCACAACCTCGTAGGTCACTTTAAAAACGTGCTGTGCAACGATCAAGAACAAAAGATTGTGAAGTGGCATTAATCCCGCAAAAGCCATTGTTATGAATATTAAAGTATCAGCTCCTTCACCAATAACCGTAGAGCCTATTGTGCGTGTCCAAAGCCACTTTCCCTTTGTCAATATTTTCATTCTGCTCATAACAACAGAATTGAGATACTCCCCCATGAAGTATGCTGTGATGGATGCCAAAACTACACGAGGGGCTAATCCTAAAACCAATCCGTAAGACTTTGCCTCACTTTGCCACCAAACTGGTGCCGGAAGTGCATTTATCAGTAAGAAAAAAAGTGCCATGAACACATTCGCACCAAGGCCAAGCCAAATCACGAGTCTCGACATCTTGAACCCATAAACCTCTGTAAGAACATCTCCAAATATATAAGAAATCGGAAAAATCAAAACAGCTCCAGGAAGCACCACACCCCAAAAATCAACAAGTCTTCCCGCTGTAACATTGGCAACTATTAGACATGTAACGAAAGCAGCAGCCAAACCAACATAAAGCGGCGTAATTTTTTTTGTTCTCTGAGTCATTACCTGTTTTTCACTCCTTTTTCAATCGTTGTTGTCACATCAATGCCACCTCTTGTGTTGTAAGTGACAGTGATCTTCATCCACTTGGGGTTCAAAAGTTCGAACAGATCATCGAAAATCCTTTGAGTTGCCCTCTCTTGGTAAATTCCAACATTTCTGAAAGATGTAAAATAATACTTCAGAGATTTCAACTCCACAATTTTATCAGTTGGAATGTACTCTATAACAACATGTCCTATATCAGGAAGGCCTGAAAACGGGCACACTGCTGAAAATTCGCTGGTTTCACATTTGATTACTTCACCATCTTTGTTATCAAATTCGATCGTTTCTAAAACTTTTGTATCGATTACATCTTCACTTTCCGCTTGAAAAACTTTTCCTTCAGCTTTCGGCATCTGATCACCTCACTATTGATTTCGTGAGTATTATAATACACCCTGTGGCGGTTCTCCAATGATCGCGATTTTATTAACACCTTCCACCGCTACACGGTCCCCCCTCTTAGTTATCGCTTCGGTCATGAAAGCGGGAAAAATATTGCGTACCACGCAATCCCGCTTCTTTTTAGGAAGGATTACAATTCCAAACGAAAAGAGTGGTAAAATCACGATATGGAGAAAATACTTTTAATAGAAAAAATGGTCGCAGGAGGATTTGGTCTTTCGAGAAAAGATGGAAAAATTTACCTCGTAAAAGATGCGTATCCAGGTGAATTGGTAGAAATATCAATTGAAAAAGAAAAAAGCGATCTCGCAGTGTGCAAAACAAAACGCGTGATAAAATCGTCACCCGACAGAATTATACCGCCTTGCGAGCACTTCGCAGAATGCGGTGGTTGCGAGTGGATGAATATAACATATGAAAAGCAACTTGAATACAAAGCTTCGATCTTCACCGATCAGATGAAACATACCGCCAAGTTGGAATTTCCAAAACCACTCATAGTGCCAACATCTCCTTACCACTACAGGAACAAAATTGAATTTGTTGTCAGCTCTGAAAAGTTGGGATACTTTAAAAAGAGAACAAACGACTTTTTGCCCGTAAAAAAATGTTCGATTTCTTCCGAGAGTTTGAGTTTTTTGAAGTCAAGCGTTGAAAAGGTATTGAAAAATCGCGAAAAATTTACTTTCAACGTGGATCGTGTGGTATTGAGAGCAGCAGAAAAGAACATGGTGATATTTGTATCCAAAAGTAGATTGACTCCCCCAAAAATTGAAGAAGCGGATAACATTATCTCACTTGAAAACCACTCTCACGTCGTAATTTCAGGGCGCCAAACGGTGCATAAAGGAAAATCTTTTCTCAAAACCAAAGTGAACGGTGTCAAATACACAATCCCTGCAAAATCCTTTTTTCAGGTGAATTACCAGGGTGCATATACACTCGCAAAAATCGTAAAGAGATATGCAAAAAGTGGAAGAACGCTTCTCGATTTGTACTGTGGGGTTGGATTTCTTTCACTTCAACTCGCAGACATCTACGAAAAAATAATAGGCTTGGAGAGTTCCCCTGTATCCATAAAAGCCGCGCGCAAAAATGCCAAAATAAATAACATTTCTAACGTTAAATTTGTCCTTTCAAAAATTCAAAAATGGAACTCAGATAAACACTTTGACACTGTTGTTATAGACCCTCCAAGATCTGGCCTTGGGCTAAATATAACTCATAAAATCATAAGTGCGAAACCATCAAAGATCATCTACGTTTCCTGTGATGTTTCTACATTTGCAAGAGATACAAAGGAATTCATGAAAAATGGTTACATAGTTGAGGACGTAACGCTTATCGACATGTTTCCTCAAACGCACCATTTTGAGATCGTCGCACTTTTAGCCTCACATTAGATGGAAAGAAAATTAGAATAACTGCCAAAAATTCTAACCTCTGACTTTACTTTCTTTCTGATCAATTCGAGAGCGAGCTTAAAATCCTCCTCCTCCTTAAAAACTTCAACATCCAAATAGAACATATACTCTCCAAACTTCTTTTTAGTTGGACGCGACTCGATCCGTGTCAGATTAATTCCCAACAATTTGAACACACCCAAAATATCAGATAACAACCCAGGATAATCCGTGTTTGGGTTTACCAAAATAGAAGTTTTCCATTTTCCGCCCTTAAGGAATCCGTTTTCTAATTTAGAGACAACAAAAAATCGCGTCGAATTATACGTGTTGTCACCAATATCCTCTGCCAAAACATTTAAACCGTAAATATCTTTGTTAAGCTTGCTACAAATCGCTCCAATTTCCGGATTCCCAGCTGCTTCTTTGGCAGCTGCAGCGCTGCTACTTGCCACCAGAATTTCTTTCCCCAATCGTTCAATGAATTTAGAGCATTGTTCAATGGCCTGGGGATGAGATTTGATAATTTTAATGTCTTCGATTTTCTGCGCTTTTGACATCAAAAAATGCTTAATCTCAACGTATACCTCATCGATCACGTTTAGATCATAAAAATAAAGTTTGTCCAGTGTTTGAAACACAGAACCGTTGAGCAAATTCTCTACGGGAACAATTCCAAGTGAAGCCCTGTCTTCCACGACACTCTTAAAAATTTCACCTATAAACTCGCAAAAAATAACTTTACTTACTTTAATCCCTGCCTTTTTAGCATAAGAAAATAACGCCTCTTCGCTGTAGGTCCCTTCAGGTCCAAGCACAGCTATATCAAATCCAACCATTTTTGAAATTCGTTCACCTCTTTTGGGCACTCATTGACTTAAATTATACAGCATTATCCGATTTCGATTTTTTCTCATATCATGCTTAAGAAAATGTGGACTGGGATTATTTTCACATCACCAGAAAGATCAAGAGTCTTTTTTGAAAGAATTATTCCTTTGCCAAATGTCCTTTTAATTGTCGTTATATCGCTTCTATTTATGACATTTTGGTATTTAACTTCTATGGGCACCCCATTCACGATAAAATCTATTTCTTTGCCATTAGAAGAATACCAATATCCAACATTTTGCAAGTTAGACAAACCTTCTTCCAACCAATCGGAAAATTTGAAAGCCAAATTTTGGGCAACGACGCTTTCAACAATGGCAGATTTTTTTTGAACGATTCCGAATTTTCTTTCAATATTTTTCAAAACAAAATTATCGTAAAAATAAACTTTTTTTTGCTTTTTTTCAAGTGGCAATAATGAATTTTTATCGACAGCCTTTATTGTCATAGCCACATAATTATATCCCAACGTGTTAACATAATTTTGAAATGTCTTTGTATCGATCTCCACTTCAGACGCCGCAGAAGTCCATGAAAACCTTTGTGAAAGCTTTTGAGCTAAATACTCGAGTATACCGATCAATTTGGATCGCGTTAACCCTTCTTTTTCGATATCTCCTATCATCGTATCCCATCCGGAATCAAGAAGCGAATCAAGAACATCACCATTGTTCACACATTCAATGACGGATGGTATACCACCAGACTCAAGATACCTGTAAAAGCTCTGCTCGATATCAGGACTCAACAGATCCAATTCGAATCTTTTACTTTCATCAAAGCTCAAGATCTCATCTATGGAAAAAGTAGGAACTTCGTGCATTGTCGTTCTAAAATACTCGCTGAATGTCAATGGAAACAATAAAATATTTGATTTAACGCTTCCTTTTCTTCCCGGCAATTTTTCCGAAGACCTCTTTATATCCCATGCCGAAGATCCAGTTAAAACAATGAAATCATCTTTCAAAACAGTGTTATCTCGCAATTCTTTGATGGCTCTTTGCCAGTCTTTTACCATGCTTATTTCATCTATGAATATGTATCTCTTTTTTTCATTGGACGCAAATTTCAAATAGTTCAGCAAAGTGTCGCGCAATTCAATATAATCTTTTATCGTATCAAGAGGAAGATAAAAGATCGCGCGCCTATTTTCTCTTTTCAGGAGATCAAAAATCGTATACTTGAGAAGCGTTGATTTACCTATTTGCCTTGGACCCCTAAGTACGTAAAGTCCATTTTCTTCATAATCAAAAAAATTTTCATAGACTCTCTTGAAGGTAGACGCTTCATATTTTCCAATGAGTTCCCTTTCTAAAGCATCTATTGAAATCCCGCCTTGCCACCATTTGTTGTATATTCCAAGAATCGAAAAATCCATTCATCTCACCTCACAGTGAGATCATAACACAATTTCACGGATTTATATTCCATAAAAAAATATATTTTTATGGAATTATGTTCCTTATAATTGTAGTTAACGGCAAACACAAAATTAAAAGAAGAACTGAATGAAAGAAGAGGAGAGATAAAAGCAGGAAAAATTTTACCTACAAAGATTTCTGGAATGAAATTTATGTCGTTTAGGATTTGACCCAGAATCAGGGTGACCAATCATTTTACCCTTCCGGCTTGCAAGTCGGAATCTCACAATTTTTATGGGCAATTCATGAATTACCACTACGAGTTCGTGGAAATAAAACCAGCTTCAGAAGTTGGAGTTGGAATGGGAAATCCATCTTCTTTTAATCCCTTTAGGTGTAATTCAAGCGCTTCTTTCATCATTTTTCTAACTTCTTGAATTGTTTTACCGGTTGCCACGCATCCTGGAATATCCGGTAAATAAGCAGAATAATTGTTTTCTGTTCTTTCGATAACCACAAGATATTTCATCAAATCACCTTCTTTTCAAACCCGATTGTTTTAAAATACTATTCAAAGTTCCTGGAGCAATATCATCGCTCAAGTGACCAGCAATTGTTACTCGCCCCGCCTTGGATTGATGCTTGTATTGGCGATGGCTACCTTTTTGATGAACGAGATACCAACCATTATTTTCAAGGATTTTTATAACTTCTCGAACTTTCATGTGCCTTCCCTTCTAAACAGCAGTGAAATTTTAGTGCCACATTTATTATACACAAACATCTATATAAAGTAAAAATATTTTGCTTTGCAGGATCGCCCCTACGCCAAAAAATCATACGACAGAATTTGCTCATTTTTCAAAAAATAAAAAAATTCAAGAATCAAGACTTGACCCCCAAATTTTTTTCCTGAACGAGAGAAACATCCTCCAGATTCACAAAAAAGAAGGACAGCGGATTGAAATCCTTCACCAGCTCTTTGTATAACAACTTCACGATCGATGTTTTTCCAGATCTCCTTGGTCCTTTGACGATTTCGACCAGATTACCATCCAGATAGGTCTTGAGAAAACCAACTTCTTTTCTGCTTACAAGATTTGGAAGAGGTTTACCATCCCAGTAATTCCATCTTGCAAGTCCCAAAAACATCTCCTGATCGGTCAATATCAATCAGCTCCAATATTGAATAGTGTATAATCGATTATATCACAAAACGAATTATACACTATTCACTCAAATGATATTGAATCAGATAGCGTACAATAAATGCTGTAAAAGTTGAAAAAAGAAAAAAGTTCCTGTATCCTAAGATTAAGAACCAACCAATTCTTAATGAAGGAGGGATACAGGAACCATGAATTTCAAGGATATTATACTTCAATATCTCGAAGATGACAAGCAAGCCATGAAAGATTTGTTGACTCTTTTTCTAAACGCTGTGCTCCAACAGGAAGCTAAAATTCAAGTAGGTGTTATGCCTTACGAAAGAAGTGATTCGAGAAAAGCACATCGCAACGGTTATAGACAACGCTCTTTGAGAACGAGATATGGAGAGGTTGAATTGAGAAAACCTCAGATAAGGGAGTTCCCTTTTGAAACACGGGTCTTTGAAAGATATTCACGAGTTGAGAAAGCTTTAAGCAATGCCATTGCTGAATCGTACATTCAAGGTGTGTCTACAAGGAGGATGGAAAAAGTACTCAGCGAACTTGGCGTTGAAGGTATATCTCCTTCAAGCGTATCCAACATGGCAAAGGAATTAGATGAAGATGTCAATAAATTCTTAAAGCGGCCAATAGAAAAAGAGATAAGGTATCTCTTTGTAGATGCGACTTATTTCAAGGTAAGGCAAAACATGAATTACATTTCTAAAGCTTTATTCATAGCCGTTGGTGTAGATGAAGACGGACACAGGCGGGTACTTGGAGTTAAGATAGCGTCGCATGAAGAAGAAGGCTTTTGGTTAGATTTCTTTGAAGAGATGAAGCAAAGAGGATTAAGAGGAGTAAAGCTTGTAATTTCGGATGGACACGAAGGGATAAAGTCAGCGGTCACTAAGAGCTTCATAGGCTCATCTTGGCAAATGTGTCATGTGCATTTCATAAGGCTCATGTTGAGGAAAGTGGCAAAGAAGAAGAGGAAATGGCTTTCAATGAAATTAAAAGAAGCACTGCAAAGCGAAAAGGCTTTTGAAGAATTCATGAAAGAGATGGAATCAAAAGGAGAAAACGTTCTTGTAAGGACAGCTGAAAAATATGTGTACGATTTGTTCAATTACAAAGCATTTCCTACTTCTCATCACAGAAGGATAAGGACAACGAACGTTCTTGAGAGGGTGAACAAAGAAATAAAGCGAAGGACGAAAGAAGTTGGTGCTTTCACGAACGACGCGTCGTTGTTGAGATTGGCAGTTTCTATTTTAATGGATATAGATGAAGAGTGGATAACCACAAGGAAATACTTGAACATGGAAGTTGAAGAAGATGAGGAAGATGAAAATGCAATAATCGCTTGAAGAAAAAGGGCTTTTTCAAGCTTTTAAGGATACAGGAATAATTTTACAGCAAATACTTGACACAACCTTGAATCATGATCAAGAAAATGAGAACTGGGATTATTTTCATATTATGAAAATGATCGAGAGTCTTCTTTGTTTGAAATTTTGATAAATCAAAAGGGAAGCCTCCTGGCCATAAAATGGCACTTTTACGAGCTCGAAGCTCATGGGGTAGTGAGGAGACTTCCCAATAAATTATACAACAAAGCCTGTTCATTTTTCAAAAAATAAAAAATTCAAGATACGCTTTTTTGTCTTTTATAGTTCTTTTATTGAAATTCCAGCTTGGCGCAGAATTTCAAATAAAGTGCCAATTGGAAGATCCTTTTTATGAAATGGAACAACAACTCTTTTATTCGTTTTTTCATTGTAGTAAATTTTGTGAGATCCTTTGACTCTATCAAGAACAAACCCATTTTTCTCAAGTATTTTTATGATCTTTTTGGGATTCATGGAAGATAATTTACTCATATACGGTGAGTGTGTATTCAAAAATGTTTTCTTCGGTTGGAATTTCCTCATTGTGGGTTTTTAAAGACTCTATGTAAAGTTCTATTGCCTCTTTTGCCATTTTTATCGATTCGTCGATCGAACTTCCATAAGTTACACATCCTGGAAGAGATGGTACTGTAACTGTATACCCACCTTCTGGTTCTTTTCGAAGAAGTATTCTATAACTTAAATGACCCATGAGATTACCTCCTAATTTGAAAACGAATTCTTACACTGAATTATATCACATAAAAAATATGCTCAGCCTTGCAAACACACCTCATTGTGGGTTGCACGTTGCAACCTCATCTTTCATTCGATTTTGGGCAACAGCATTTTCCTTCTCTCGATTTCTGCACTGGTAATTCTATACATACATTTTGCACTGACAATTCTGCCCTAATATTTTGTACGGGCAATTCATGAATTGCCCTTACGGGTTCGTGGAAATAAAAACCCCACCTCGCGAAGAGGTGGGGTGATAAACTTTAGATATTTCTACAAATTAACTATTGACCAATGCTCCAATAACTACCGTTGTTTCCAACAGGATTTCCAACTTTATCAACAACGTAATTTCCAACTGTTACAGTGTACGTCGCAGATGGCAAGTTAGCTGATTTCACTGCAACACCATTAAGATCAAATACCGTTATTTCAAGTGCTGTTGGTGTTTTGGTAACATTTGATGCTGCATATTCGTATCCCGTAGTTTGGCTGATGAACGTTATATCAGACGAAGCAAAACCCGTCGTGGTAGAAATAGGTTCACTGAATACAATGTATATGGGACTTGAAGATGCGGAAGTTGCTCTGTAGACGTCTTTCATTGTAGGATCAACGGTATCAACATAGAATGTTGCACTTGCACTGGAAACATTTCCAGCTAAATCTGTTGCCACTATGCTAACAGTTACGGTTGCCCCATCCAGACCATTGAGGTCGGTTCTTAAATTAACTGTTGCACTTTGAACTGGTGCAACGAGTGTGGTCGAATATAACGTTCCATTCGTGTCGAAAACTTCAAGATACGCCGACTTGAAGTTCGTATCCGTTGCTGTGTAAGTCGCGATCGCAGTTGAAGACGCTGCCAAAACCGTGGCAGGTGTTGCGACAGGAACGGTTGGTAGGGTGCTGTCAATCACGACTGTAAGGGTTGCTACGTTGAAAGTAGCACTATGACCATATTCATCGGTCGCGCTGGCTGTTATTGTATATGTGCCAGGTGCTACGATTGTAGTCGCAATTTTTGCTGTTATAGCTGAGGTATGGCTTGACCATGAAGTTGTTGCAGTAGAAGCTGTGGCATACAACGTCACCATTGCGTTACTATCATCCGTTGCAGTGAATGTTACTTTTGCACCACTCGTGGCATAAACAGTAGCTGTTGTTCCAGGATCCAACGTCGCTGTGGCAGCACTCGAGCCTGTACCTACAAATTTAACCGTTATCGTTGGTGGCAATCCATCGACGTAAAGTGTTGTGGATTGAGTGCTAATATTTCCATATTTGTCAGTCACAGTTGCTGCCAATGTTTGAATACCATTTACACTCAATGTTAAAGTCGCTTCCCAAGTGTTACCTGAAACATTAACTGCATTAATACCATTGATTTTCACAGAAGCAATCCTATTGCCACCTGTACTATCTCCAACCACAGCACTAACTGTTGCTGTAAAATCAACACCGTTTGCGACTGTTGCAGGAGCTGTAAACGAACTAATAGTCGGAGGAACAGCATTGACATATACAGATGCAGTAGCATTTGCTGTATTCTGGTTAACTGAATTGTCGTACGCTGTGAAATAAGCATCATAAGTAGTGGAAGTTGACGGCGTCGGTGCAACGAACGTCATCGTGCCAGTTGCAGCATACACAACTTGCGTCTGACCTTCAAAGTTTCCAACTATTTTCTGAATTCCAGCAACACTTGTTGCACTAACTGTGAAGGTTACATTCCAGCCTTTTCCAACAGTTGTTGATAGCGGTGTAACCGTAAAAACAGGTGGGACTGTCGTGTTTATCGGCATTATGAACTGATTCCCAGCCAAGTCAACTATCGGCACGTAGCTTGCTGTATCTGAAGACATTTGAACGTTAAACAAATCGGTTCTCACGTCGTTGCCAACTTGAGCAGTCGTCCAAACATCGTATGGGAATGTTACGTAGAATTCGTTGGCTATACCGTAACCCTTGTAACTTGCCAAGAGGTTAACAGGTGTAATGTCAGCAGAGGTTATTGTTCCACCGTAAGTTGCCGAATTCGCCGTGAACGCTTTGAAACCATTTGCCCACGTGGGCTCTGTTAATCTCACAAGCGCTTTGTTTGTTGCAACGGCAATGATCTTAGAAACGTACGGGCTGTGATCAATGTTGGTAACAAAGAGTCTGGTAACTGTATTCGAATATCGCCCCGCAACGTCTTTCGCGCTGAATGTCACTTCATATGGCACATTCTGGAATTGAGGAGCAAACACTGTTGGAAGTGTGACAGTCGCATTTGCTGTTGCGTTAAACGCACCAATTCCGGAATTGCTCAAACTTGATGTCAGCGAGTTGGATACATTGTATATCAAGTTAGTGATCGTGCCGCTTATGGATTGGACTCCCGTGTCATCAGTTGCGCTAACTGTGAGTGTTCCACCATTTACAATTGCTGGAACAACGCCAGATGTCGCATCAGTGACAGCCGTTGTGAGATCGGGAGCTGCGAGGTCAACTACAACAGTTGCATTAGCCGTATTACTGCTCAAGAGAGGATCATTTGCCGTGAATTTGATTTTGTAAATTCCTGCTTTATCAAATACACTAAGCAATTTAGAAATCGTCCATTGTGACTCTTGAACAAATCCAGCGCTATTTAACGTATCTGTTGATGTCAAAGTTGGTGTGGAAAGCGTCGTAAATGTCGGACTTGCATATGTTGAAATTGTAATAGTTCCATCCACCGTTGTGTTGATGTTACTACTAGCAAATGTTGACACAAAGTCATGTAGCCAGAAATTAACGCCATTAACAGAATATTTTGGCGTGAAGCTGGATGTGATTATTGTTGATTGGCTCGTTATGTCTGCACCATTCAACGTAATATGAGATGTTGGTAATACATTATCGCCCAACACATACAACGTCGAGAAATTACGATAGTAATCATAATTGGCAGGTGGATTGTAATCTGTAACTATTGGCGCTACACCTGGCACATTGTAATATATTGGAGCGTAAAGCACTCTAATACTCACAAGAGAAGTTCCAGCCGAAACAGGTATGTTGAGAGTATAAGTGCCATCCGCTGCTGGAACAACTGTCTTTATAGGTGTCGCATCAGCCATGAAAATGAGTTGCATGCCAGTTGCCCATGGAGTTGGAAGCCCAGATACTGAAACATCAAGTGTATAAGTACTCCCAGTAACCATCATTGGGAAAGATGCTTTTCCACTCGAGCTTTGCGAGATTCCAGTTGAGTTGGAGAAACTTATCTGGAATGGCGCATCTGGCTTAACCACTGCAAGTGTTTGCCCAAACAAAGCTTTATCCGGCTGAATCGAATTATACACCGAAACCTGGACGGTCATTGTTGCTGTATTATTCGTCTGAGCAACGTTTTTGTACAACCCTGGTAATTCAAATACGAAGTAACCAGACTGCGTGGAAGTTTGAGAAACTTTGATCGGAACAACTTGCGCCGCACTTACAGGCCCATTCTCTGGTCCAATTTGAACATTTACGTAATTGAGAAGCTGATTGTAATTATTCTCCGCAAAAACTGCCCATGGGAAGTATGGATCGTTGCTTATGCCAACGGTAAAAGTATTCCCTGAAACACTTGCAACAGATGTGGAATCCAGAGTTGGATGGTAAGAACCATCAAATGGGTTGATATTTCCTTCATAGAGCCCTACATTTGGATATACATGATCAACTGTGATGTATCCCCAATCGACCCACTTAATGTGTTGAGCAAGAACTGCTTTAAGCGCTGTAGACGGATTGGTTGCGTAGAGTGCGTCATAAATTTTATCTTTTATTCCAAGGACAACTTTGTACTGCGTTTTGTTGGTCAATTTTTCGTAAGTGTTAATTGTGGCATTGTAGTACGTCGGTGTGCTGCCGGACGCTGACAATTGAGCGTTAATGGTTACTGTCGCGTTGCCTGCACCACCAACTGGTATAAGATTAACAATCGCAGTTCCAGAAAGCCCTACACCGTTTCCGTCAGATGCGGAAACAACAAACGCGTACGTTTCGCTATTGACATCCACGTTATACTGACCACCAGCGGATTTTGCCGTTAATTCACTACCGTTATCGTACAAAACACTGATTGACGGTACAGACTGCGCTGTGTTGCCTGTCCAGAACTGAGTTGGGTCGAAATGTTTGTCAGATGCAACGGCGTAGACCGTATAAGTTCCAACACCTTGAGTAAATGGAACTGTAGCGGTTAGCGATGTAGCTGTTACACCGTAATTTGCGATGTTGGAATTATTTAGATAAGTTGCAAATATCGTCGGTGCAGCACCGTTAAAGCTGAGGCCTGCCCAGTAAATTGCATGATCATCTGTGATGGTTGAAGTCACCGTCATTGGGCCATAGTACACAGGAACGTTGTTTATGGTTGTGTAAGAACCAGCAGGTGTAATCTTGATCGTTGGAGCTGCAGTGTCAGCCTGGACTTTATACGTTGTTGTGGCGTAGGTTGATTGATTAGCTATGGCTGTAACAGTTGCACCTATTTGGTACTCACCCGATGGGCCATAAAACGCAACGCTGTATGGGAATGTGCCGTACGCGGTACCGTAAGAGTTAATGTCAACAACATCCTTAACGGGCACTATGTACTTCACAGAGAAAGTCATCGTGTTTGTTTCATTCTGAGAATTAGAATAAGCAGTCGTTGTGGCGTAACCATCAAATGGTGTGCCAACTTTGAAAGGCTGCCCAAGAACTACAGAAGTTATCGGTTGTACAGAGTTGACATCAACATTAACCGTCGCAGGAGCACCTTCGTAAGTGCCATTTGAATCCACCGTTACTTTAACTGAATTAGTTCCAACTGGCGCAACATCGTAGCGAAGGAAGGCAGCTGCTGAATTGTTAACAAGGATATCAAATTTAATGAATGTATCAGTTGCTTGTGGGTTGAGAAGGTAAGCAACAAGTCTCAAAGGTACACTGCTTGCACTTAAATTTGTTTTAGAAGCAACAGATCCAGGTCCATAAAGTGTTGTTGTAAGATTCTGGGTTTTGTAGTATGTTTCTTGGATGTTGTAGTTGCTTATGTTGTTCTTGCCTTTAAGTATATATCCGTAAAGGTCTATTTTGGAGCCAGCTGCAACATGTATCCAGTCGTTTGTGTTAACAACGTGACCGTCTTTGTCAATTAAGAAAACGTACGGCGTGTCAGCCGAGTTAGAAGATTTGACCCCAAGCACGTGAACAGTTGTCGTGGTGCTTAGATAATTGCCCCAGGGATCCTGGAAAGTCAAGATGAGAGTGTTCCACTGGTTCGGAACGAGATTAATCGTAGTTCCAGATGTGTATGGAGCATGAGTAGAACCGTTCACACTCAGATAAGCTGTAACACCAGACGTCGTTGTGAATGTAAAGGACGCAGGCGTTGTTGCCACAGAATAATCTTTTGGACTCTGCAAATTGGAAACTGCCGGTTTCTCGTACACTTGTTCTACTTTGGAGTTTGATCCGGTATATGTCTTGGAATCAATTGTCAAAACGGCATTGATTGCAAAAGTGTACGTTCCAGCCGTTGTCGGTGTGTAAGTAAACGTATAAACACCGTTATTAGAAGAAACTAAACTCGCGGGATTCCCATTAACCGTAGCCGTAACGTTAAGGCTTCCGGTATTGTTAGGATTGGTAACCGTCGCGCTGAAAGTAATTGGGCTGTTGGTTACATAATGTCCCTGATAGTTTGGAGTGAGCGTGATATCACCCACAACCGGATTCTGATAAACCTTCGTAGCTGTAATATCGAATTTACTGCTTGCACGTCCTGGGAATCTGGCCGAACTGTAAGCTTCGACTGAGAGACTGTATTTCCCAGTTGTGAGGTTCTCAAATGTGTAGGTGAACGTTCCAGATGTTTGTCCGATTGGTCCATGCGCACTTACTGTTTGAGACAAGCTTGCTGAAGTAAGAGTAAATACGACAGACTGAATCGGGCTATGTGCTGTTACCGAAGCTTCAACTGTAACGTTTTTTGTGCCACCAGGCAATATTTCGAAATTCATACCATTTGTAGGTGATGTGATCACCACCGTTGGCGGCACCGTATCAGGCTTCGGCAAGAGGAAACAGCCGGATAGAACAACCATCAACAATGCTACTGATAGAGCTAAACCTATTACCTTTTTACCCATTCGTCCTCCTGCCAACCACAATTGGTCGCAGGAAAACACCTCCCTTCAAAATGTTATTGCTTTTCTCATTTTTGATTAACAAAAAACTAACCCCCTTTGGTTAGAAATGATTTTTTCTTTTTTCGAGCAATCCCCTCCTTCCACACCTTATTTGAATATACTTAGGTCAATTATATACTCGAACTTTTACAGTGTCAAGGAAGAAAACCTAAAAAAACAGGAATATGGCAAGCTTTTAGACGGCTCTTTCTATCACCACACATGGTGCCGAGGGCGGGACTTGAACCCGCACGAGCTCAAAGTGCCCACAAGAACCTGAATCTTGCGTGTCTGCCAATTCCACCACCTCGGCAAACCAACACCTCGATTATACCTTAAAGGATGGATATAGTCAAGCAATTCGAGGATTTAGCGCATTAGTAATTTACGAATTGTCTCCCAGTACGATCGAAATTTCTCCATCTTTGAAGCTCAATTGACGGAGGGTCTTGGACTTCAGCCAATTCACAAATTGATTTTCACCAAATTCGTTCAAATTTATCGAAAGTTTTGATTGATCTATCTGAATTGCTTTGTCGAGCTTGCGATTTTTCAATTCTTGCTTTATCTTTCCTAAAAACATTTTGACTGTAAGACTCGTGGAGATATTAAAATTTAGAGGTTTACTCAAAACTACTGGCACAGTCGGCTCTTCCAAAGTAAGTTTAATCATTCCCATCATCGCAGAAATTTCCAATTTTCCATTTTCTATTTTGGATTCGGCACCAAAATTCACTCCCAACAATTCATTTACTTCCGATTGAGATATCCAAAACTTCAAAATTTACCACCTTCCATTGATCGCAAATTTGTAGCTGCCATTTTCATCCCACGATTCGGCGTAAAGTCCAAATATTTTAAATGCGATGCCATACCTAACTTTTCCAGACTCAGATATCGATCCGAATATCTCGTGTCCCCAGAGATTGAGTATGCCAGAAGCTGCTATCCCATCTGAGTATTTTCCCACTATTGCGGTGAGTGGCCCAAACTGGGATGATATCTCAATCTCATCTGTTTTGGAATGCTTCAAAGCTATGTGAGTTTTGCCAACATTAATTCTCCAAATCCATGAAAATTCAACCTTTGTGGGATTGAATGTGACTTCCGGACACAGGTCCACTTGTCCCGGAGGTAGTGGGTAAGAAAGACCCACAACAACTTTTCCAGAAGAATGGTATTCTCCAAAGACACCAACGCGTGCATATATAGGTGGATATTTCAAAGCATTAGAGTACTCAGAGACGTACTTCATAACTTTTTTGACATAATTTTGCGTTTCTGGATAAGGTGGTATCCCTTTGTACTTTATAACTGCTCCAGGACCAGCGTTGTACGCTGCAAAAGCAAGTTTGAGAGAAGAAAAATAATTTTCATATTTTGTTATGTAGTTGAGAGCGCCTTGTACACTTTCAAAAGGATCGTAAGGATTTTGCACTCCATATTCACTTGCGGCTTGAGGCATGAATTGCATAAGACCTTCGGCACCTGCTTGACTTCTTGAGTAATTCTGAAAACTACTTTCGGATTTTGCTACGGCGATCGCTATGGGAAGCTCGTTTTTCATCAGGGGGAGCTGCGAAAAACTCATCCATGGAATTGGAAAACTAAATCCTGCTCCTATGGCAAAATCACCAGATGTGCCGTAGTTCACATCGTATGCAACTCCGGGGTAATAATAAAGAGCATACGGCTGTTCAGAAATATAAAGAATTGGGGTATCCAATGAAAATCCTCCAATTATTGGACCTGCAAAGAGTGCGGTGGCAATGAGTAAAAATAGGAGGAATGTAACACCTTCCACCACTGCGTGGTCCCTTCTTGTTTTTTTCAAATCGTTCACCTCCCAAAAAAATCTAAGCCGATAGGATCTTTCTTCAAAATGGGTATCACATCTCTCTCAATGCAAGATTCCACAAGA
>JALSLY010000029.1 GCA_026988035.1 Thermotogae bacterium | reverse complement strand
CATCTCGTTGGCGTTCAATACACGAATGGGAAACTCCTTGTGGTGACGGTTGAAAAATAAAGAGTTAAAAAGCACAAGAGGGGAGAATTTATATGAAAAGAATTAAGACAGCCATTATCTTCATTGGGATTTGTTTTTTCGTAACAGCAATGGGTCTGTCCTCAATTAAATATGAGCCATTAACAATCAAAAGTACGATCAAGTTAGCAGTGATTAACTCATCTGATTGCTCTTTGACTGAAATGAAATTGAGCAAAATGAATGGAAATGGTTGGATTCTATCAATGTTCACGCCAGAGATCTCAGCCAATTACAGCTTTTCTTATAGTTCCACAATTACGAATGATTTTAATGCATATGTGGAAGTCCCGATCTCTCCTCTCTTTGTGTTGAGTAATAAAAAGAACATCCATGATTTAAAAGAAAGTGTATTAAAAACTAAATTTCTACAGACAAAGATGAAAACGATAGATAACGCTCTAAATCTCTACAATCTTTTATTTGAAGAGCAGCATATAGCGAGTGTATACAATACAATCATAAGTAAAGCTTGCAGATTAAATATGTCTGATGAGCGATCAAAAGAAGTCATTGAGAATATGAAAATATCCTTAGACCAGCATTTAATCACAATTGAGGAGATGTCATATGATTTGAAAAACATGCTGTCTATTCCTCAATCCAGGAATATTAAACTCGTTGATGATATCCTTTCTTCCAAGTATTTCAGCGAGCTCTTGCGTAAAATTAAGTACGCTGTAAGCAATCAGCGATTTCCTGAGCCACCAAATTTACTGATCTTAGATGAGAATAGAAAAATACTTAAAGAGGAAAACGCTATAAGATGGATTTCAAATTCTTTTTCCTTTTTTTTGAACTTAGATAATATCGTTGATCTAATTCAAAGCAAAAGTCATGAGTTATCTTATGGAATAAAGATGAACATTCTCAGTGTCTTAAATCTATTTAACTTGAGTTTGACTCTTTCCAATACAAGTGGTATTGCGTTTTCCATTTCAATGAATGGAATTCCTACAAAAAATTTGGATGTTTCTAACAATTATTCAACAAGTTTCTCATCCGCCAAAAATCAAAACATTCAGAGCCAATATAAACATAAAATAGTTATCTTGTACAAAAAAATGCTTATTTATTACGAGGAATATAAAAACCTCCTGAAGCACATTCCTAAAACATTTACTATGGATAATGTCGAGTATTTATCCAATTACATCGCAAACATTGAAAGGCTCTCACAAATGAAATCATTATACATTCAAACTGTCCTGAAACTATCCGAACTGCTATGTATTTTGTAATCAAATTATATAGGACTCAATCTCGCGATGGGCTCATTCCTACCACTTATGAGCCTCATAACAGTTCCAATGGGATTGGCAACATTCAAATGGGGATTCAACAAAGCAAGAGAAAAAGGAAGTCTCGTGGAGTATTGAGTCGAATCATCTAAAATTCTCCAATACTTCGACCAGTTTGTCTCTTTCCTTTTCATCATCCAAGGCAAAGTAAGCAAGAGCCGTGGGAATTTTCTTGAGATGAAAGGATTTGGCGTATTTCTCCATCTCATCTGGCATCTTCACACGCATGCCCCAACGTATGTCGTACCTCGTGTAATCTCTTGCGAATCTGTCGATGATTTCTTTTTCCTCATCGTTGAGTGTGAGGTATCTTTGGATGAATCTTTCTCTTGTTCGTTTTGGCATTCTTTCGAGACATTTCCTCGCCAAATCTTTTCTCGCTTGAACGAATGGATCCAAACTCTTTTGATCGTTTATTATCGATTCTATTCCATCTTGAAGTCCCATCTTTTTCTTCGCGATCTCACATGCGAAACCTTTTGGAAGTTTGGAAAGCTCTATTTCTTTGAAGAATTCGCTATTTATGGAACTCCAGTTTTTTGTCTCATCGTCCAATTTTTCAGGGGAGCAATATAACCGTTGCGATGAGCTTTTCTCGAATCACTTCTTTTGCATGCTGAAACACCTACCTGAGCTTTAGCTTCCTCTTGGAGCACTGCATTTAGAAAAAGAGTCAACAAACTTTTCATGGCTTGCTTGTCATCTTCGAGGTATTGAAGTATAATATCCTTGAAATTCATGGTTCCTGTATCCCTCCATTCATTAAGAATTGGTTGGTTCTTAATCTTAGGATACAGGAACTTTTTCCTTTTTTCAACTTTTACAGCACTTATTGTACGCTATCTTCTCGACACAATTAAAAAAGATTGATGTTTCAAAACTTAGTCCTAACTTAGCCCTAAATTTTTCTCCGTTTTGGCACAGTTGATGATATACTTTGATGAAAGTGCTGAAGAGAAGTTATTTTTTGCACGTGAGAGGACTTATTTTGATGGGATATTGTATAATACAAAAGTGTTTAAAGCGATTATAAAATAAATGTAGTCATTTTGAACAAGGAGTGTTGAGATTGTCTTTAAGAGCAGAAATACATGACAGACTTTCTGAATTGTTTTTTGAAGCTTTCGGAAAAGAATCTGCTGATTTTGTGGTGGAAATACCACCAGAGGGTTTTGGAGAGTATTCAACAAATATTGCAATGGCAAATGCCAAGACTCTTCGCACAGCTCCAAGACAGATTGCAAATAAGCTTTTGGAACTTTTAAGCACGGTTTCATGGTTTACAAATGTGGAAATTGCTGGCCCCGGTTTTATGAATTTCAAATTATCGAAAGAAGTTTATCATCATGTACTTGCAGAGTTTGTCGAAGAAGTAAAATTCCCGAAACTTGCACGAGAAAAAGTACAATTTGAATTTGTCAGTGCAAACCCTACGGGTCCTCTTACGGTTGGTCATGGAAGACAGGCGATAATAGGTGACGTTTTAGTCAGGGTTTATAAATCAGTAGGTTACGATGTCACAAGCGAATATTATTTCAACGATGCCGGTAAGCAAATGAAAGCACTTGGTCATTCATTGTGGATCAGATACAATGCCATTTATGGGGAAAGCCAAGAGTTTGAAGAAGATGACTACAAGGGAGAGTATCTTGTTGATGTTGCCAAAGAATTTGCTTCAGAACATGGTGATGCTTACGTAGGTAAGTGGGATGAAAAAATTCAAAAACTTTTCACGTCGTATGCGCGAGATCGAATGTTTGACTGGATCAAGCGTACACTCGACAAAATAGATGTAAAATTCGATGTATATTTCAGCGAATCATCGCTTTATAAAAAAGGTGTGACCGATGAAGCCATGGCACTTTTGAAGGAAAAGAACTACATCTACGAAAAAGATGGCACAATTTGGTTCGCTGTCTCCAAACTCTTACCTAAAGAGGAAGACCGTGTGATCATCAGAAAAAACGGAGAACCCACCTATTTTTTTTCCGACATTGCTTACATGCTTGATAAGTATCAAAGAGGGTTTAAAAGGGTTTATTATATATGGGGGGCTGACCATCATGGCTATATTCCAAGAATGCAAGCGGCAGCTCAAGCTTTAGAAGTACCAGATGGTTTCTTCAATGTGATTGTCCATCAATTCGTCACGCTTAAAAGCGGAGAAGAAACTGTCAAAATGTCAAAAAGAGAAGGAGAGTTTACCACTCTTGAAGATCTTGTGAGACGTGTTGGAAAAGACGCAACACGGTATTTCTTCGCGATGCTCGATCCAAATACCCATCTTGTGTTTGATGTTGATCTTGCTGAATCGAAAAAGATGGAAAATCCAGTTTATTATATACAGTATGCTCATGCTCGTGTGGTTAGCCTTTTGAAAAATGCCAAAGAAAAAGGAGTGAGCTGGGAAAATGCCACTTTTGATAATCTCACTCTTCCGGCTGAAATTGACATTATTCGGTTTATGGCAGAATTTCAGGAGGTTGTTATTTCAGTCGTCAATGAACACAAACCACAAAAACTTTGTAATTATGCTTATTCATTATCAGAAAAATTTCACTCTTACTACAATGCTAACAAAATTGTTGATGTTGAAAACAGACATCTTTCAGCTGACAGAATATCACTTTGTGTGGGAGTAAAAAATACTCTGAGGACGGTGTTATCCCTTTTGGGAGTGAGTTCACCTGACTCGATGTGATAAAGGGAGGGACCAAATTTGAGAAAGTACGCGATTTTAACGTTTTTGTTTTTCATCACCATCTTTTCGATAATGGTGTTGGCGCAGTCATTAATGTTCATAAGGGTTTCAGGGAATACGAACATTCCAACTGCATTCATACTATCAAAAATGCAAAGTGTGAAGATTGGTCAGATGATAAATAGGGATACCCTTTATAAGGCGCTTCAAAATTTGTACGATACCGGCTTCTTTTCGTACATAGAGCCTAAACTTTTGCCTTCTAACGGTGGCGTTGGCTTGCTTATTAAGGTTGTTGAAAATCCGATAGTGAAGAGGATAAATCTTAAAATTGATGGACCAGATCTAATAGGAAAAGAAAAAGTAGAAAAAGTCATTGCGATCAAAACCGGCGAAGTGCTTAATCTTAATGATCTTAAGAAAACCTTTCAATCAATTGTGAAGCTCTATACCGACAAAGGATACATTCCAAACGTTGTGGGTGTGAACACAAACATCATTCAAAAAGCCAATTCCCTTGAAATTCCCAATGGTGATTTGATGATAAACGTTAAAGAATACGCTATTTGGAGTGTTGACATTACAGGTGAAAAGGGTAAACTCACACCACAGCAATTGATAAACACTACTGGACTTTTTACATTGAAATCTTACGAGAAACTCAATCCTCTCATTAAATTCTTTGTGGATTTTAAGCAGGCTTATCCAAAATTTTCTGAGATACAGGCCTTTCAAGCAAAACTCGCTCAGATGGGATACTTTTCTCCTCAAACTTCATTGAGTTTTGTCCCAGCAACAGATGTATCTAAAAAATTCAAGTATCCTGCCATGAACATTGTTGTGAACTCGGTACTCAAGAAAGTAGTGAAATCCGGCCTCCCAATTCAGCAGTATTATTTTTCCGGGGTTACTGAGGTAAATCCTTTTGATCTTGCAAAATATGCAAAAATAAGCGTACCCTCCACAACAGACAACTTCGAGCAACTTTCACAATTGGCGCGCATAAGATCCTATTATAAAAGCAAAGGATATCTTTTGACAGGTGCATATCTCAAGTATTATCACTATGAAATGATAAGCAACAAAGGAGTCATAGAGTACAAAGTGATCCAAAGGCACGTTGGGAAGATAAAAATAATTGGAAATGTAAAGACTCAAAAATATTTGATAGATCGTGAGCTTCAATTCAAGCCAGGAGATCCTCTTACAGCGCAAACATTTATCCAAAGTTACAATAATCTCAGGAATACGGGTTTCTTCAGTAACGTATCGATATATCCGGTACTTTCATCAGATGATTCTTCTGCGGTAAATGTTGTGGTTAAAGTTGTGGAAAACGACAAACCTCGTCGACTTGGTGGCGCCTTCACTATAGGTCAACCCAAAGAAGGTCAGCCATGGTACAGCGGGATAGTTGCAACTGGTAAGTATGCTCTTTCCAATTGGGCAGGTTATGGTCAAAGCCTCAATGCAGAGTTGAATTTGGGAGAAGAATCTAACGCTCACCTTAATTATAGCGTGATCTTTCCTTTTGATCTTCCTATAAATTTCAAGAGTAGTCTTTATTACAAAACATTGAAACCTTTTAAAGTGGTCAATGGCCAAAATATTTACTATCACGAAAATAGAGTAGGAGTATCTATAAGTACTGGATATCAACCAAATGTACACACCTCTTTCAATATAGGAGGCCACTTTGATTGGTTTAGTAGAAGTGTCGTTTCGACACCGGTCGATTTCGGACCAGCCTCCGGAACAAGCAGAGAGATCAATTTGTCTTTCAAATATGTTAATGTGGACAACATACTTTCTCCCATGCGTGGCCTTAAAGTTGCACTAAGTGGTCAGATAGCTGGGTTTGGAGGAAAAGAGAATTACGATTCGTTCACTGCTATGGTATCGAGTTATATGCCTATATTTGAGAATTTGTCGTTAGCCGGGCGTTTACTCATTGGTGCAGCGAAGGGAAAAGATTTCTATGTCGGTGGTCCTACTACCGTGAGAGGATGGAAGGCCACAGCTGGTGACCAAGAGTTTGTTGCCAACCTTTCGCTTAGATACTCGCCACCTTCGAATTTGCCAATAACCTTTAATGCTTTCTATGATTGGGGAGGGGCAAAGGACAATTTGCTCAATGATGGAAATATATACTATGATTTTATGAACAGTATAGGAGTTGGCGTTGCCGTTAATATACCGTATTTGGGTGTCGTAAGGCTGGACTTTCCATTCAAAGCCAATTTCAATGGAAAATTAGAATATGCCGGAATGACTTTTGGTATAGGTCAGATGTTTTAAAAAATTTTTGTGGTGTGATATAATTTGCCTACACAACATATTAGCGTGCTTTTGAGTGAAGTAATAGAATCATTTGATAATCTCAGAAGTGGTGGAATAGTTGTTGATTGTACAATTGGTGGTGGTGGGCATGCTGAGGCCTTCCTTTCGAAATATCCACTTATCACATTAATAGGTTTGGATCGCGATTCAAAAGCGTTAAAAATAGCACGTGAAAGATTAGAAAAATTTGGGGATCGTGTTCAGCTTTTTGAAGCCAACTTTTCGGATTTAGATAGCATTCTTGATTCAATAAAAGTGCAAAAGCTCAACGCAATTTTTGCAGATTTAGGAATGTCTTCATTCCAATTGAATGATGAAAAACGAGGCTTTTCATTCGAAAAGAAGGCACCATTAGATATGAAAATGGGGTTAAACACGAAAAGTGCTTCTGATGTTCTTAATACTTATTCAGAAAAAGAGATTGCAAGGATCATATATGAATATGGAGAAGAGCATTTTTCAAGGAGAATAGCTCGCCGTATAGTTGAATCGAGACCTATTACTACAACCGATCAGCTTGTAAAAGTTATAATATCTTCAATACCGCAAGCTGCGCGAAAAAGATGGAAAGGTACTTTGAGGCGTGTTTTTCAAGCTATACGTATTGAAGTTAATGACGAACTCAACAATCTAAGAACTCTTATTGAAACTTCTCGCAAGCGCCTTAAATTTGGTGGGAGAATAGCTATTATTTCTTTTCACTCACTTGAAGATCGAATAGTCAAGAGGGCATTCTTAGAGAAAGGTTTTGTACCGATAACCAAGAAACCTATAACACCTTCTGAATTGGAACGTTCGAGTAATCCAAGATCAAGGAGTGCGAAGCTTCGGATCGCCGAAAAGGTGTGAGAAATGGTTACTAAAACCGCAGCGTGGACAAATGTAAAAACGCAAACAAAAGAAAGAACTCGCTCATTATCAGAAGGAATAGGGCTTTTGAGATCTTTTGTGATTGGTGGAGTCATTTTCTCTGTGTTAAGTATTCCACTTCTTCTCAATATTCAAACCACCAAATACAACTCAGAGATTTCGTCTTTAACCATTAGAATGCAGGTGATGCAGAGCAAAATGATCGATAAAAAGAGTCAAATTGATTCAATCCTCGAAGCAAAATTCCCAAATACAACGGTGGTGAAAATTAACGGTCAAACTTTCTTTATAAGAAAGGGTAAATGAGCAACCGAATTCGACTGATATTGTTCATCTTCTTAGTAAGCCTTATTCTGTACATTGTGCGCGGGATAACGATTTCGTTGTATTTTAAGAGAATACCAATCGCTCCTTCTCAAATCTCTTTCCCTGCTCCATATGGAACAATTTTGGGATCTGATGGAGAGCCTCTTTCGGGTAATTTACTTTCTTACGATGTTTATGTGGATGTTGGGTACGCTAAAGCTCTTTCGGAAATTCAAGGGTGGAATTATAGTGAACGTGTACTCGGAGCTTTAAAGTATTTTGGAATTGATGCTAATTCTACGAGGGTATCTCGAACATTGAAGACCGGTTTGGGAGGTGTGGAAGTAGGAATAGTATCAAGCAAAAAAGTTTTGGATATTCCATCAGAATACCGAGATTTTTTGAATATCCACAGTGTATACGTTAAAATTCATGTTGCTACTCCTCTAAAGGTGTTGATAAGAGCACTTCAAAGGGAAAACCAATCCTATTTGAAACCAAAAAGAGAAGGGAAAATAGTATACGGTTCGTTTGGTCCTTACGTGCTTTCTTCAAAAATTGACAAGATTATGAAACCTGTGGGTGGAGACTCGCTGATTACCACCATTGATCCTCGAATCCAATCTTTTGCTTATGCTGCTATAAAGAAAGCAGTAAAGACAAATGCCGCAAGTGGTGGAGAAATAATCGTTTCTGATCCCAAAACTGGCGCAATTTTAGCAATGACTTCAACATGGCAGTGGAATGCACCAGTTATGAATATTTTCGAACCAGGTTCCACCATTAAACCACTCGTATTTGCTGCTGCTCTTCAAGATAGTGTTGTAAGTACGCACACCACTTTTAGTATCCCATATTTTGTTCCATCACCTAAGCTTCCTCTTATTATAAGAGATGCAGAACGTCATCCATGGCCGATCACTCTCAGACAAGCTCTTGTATATTCCTCAGACGTTGCTGAAATGCGAATTGCACATAAATATATAAAAACGCATGGGAAGATGGATTTCTACAAATGGTTTTTGGATTTTGGTTTTGGAACTAAAACCGGTGTGGATCTTCCCGACGAAGTTAAGGGATTGCTCATACCGCCTGATAAATGGTACTCGATTGGTGGCGTAGAAATGTCTATAGGCCAGGGTATGGCTGTCACTGGAATCCAACTCATAACGGCTTTAAATGCCATAGCAAACGGTGGGTATTGGGAAAGACCCCATGTGGTAAATGAAATTGTCTCACCTTCAGGAACAATCGTGTCACATTATTCACCTTACAGCAGGAGAATCTTCAATGAGGATGTAACGCGTATTATTAGGAGTTTCATGATTGATGTGGTCAAATTTGGTACTGGCCGCCCCGCTCAACTTGACGATAATGTTCTCGTAGGCGGAAAAACCGGTACTGCTCAAAAACCTGTTAACGGTAAGCTCTCCAGAAAAGGGCCTTTTTTCTCTCTCTTTTATGGATTTTTTCCAGCTGATGATCCAAAATATTCGATCTTGATTGTTGTTGATCAGCCATCAAAAGGTAAATACTATGGACAAGATGTTGCTGCTCCTGTTTTCCGAGAAATTGGAAATTACATACTGAGTCTTAAAGGATACGGAAACCATGAAAGTGTAAAGAGAACTTTCCTGCCGGTTGTTATGCCTGATTTAAAAGGTCTAACTTTGAATGAAAGTTTGAATCTTCTGAGAGAGCTTTCAATTCCGGCAAGTAAAGTGAATTTTTCAGGCAATGGAGTTGTATTTGGACAATATCCTCCGGCATACACTCCAATTTCAAAGGTAAAAAGTGTTAAAATCTCTTTGGGTCCTGCACTCTAAAATGAGGTGATCTTGTGAGTAGACTTGTGTGTTATAAACTGAGAAAAAGGTTTGGAAGGAGAGTTGCGGTTGATGATGTTTCTCTCTCGATAGAAAGTGGTGAGATCATTGGCATACTTGGTCCCAATGGAGCGGGTAAAACCACGATCTTCAACATGATACTTGGGTTGGTAATTCCCGATTCTGGAAGTATATATAAAGATTCAACGGAGATCACTCACTTGCCTGTTTACAGAAGAGCAAAGGGAGGAATAACATATCTCGCACAAGAAACTTCGATTTTTTCTGGCCTTTCAGTTGAAGATAATCTTAGACTTGTTCTTGAGAACTCAAAACACTCTAAGATTTTCATAGAGAGAAAGATAAAAGAGCTGCTTGGAAAATTTGGGCTGGAATCTCTTGCAAATCAACGTGCTGATCTGCTTTCGGGTGGAGAAAAGAGAAGGTTGGAACTTGCGCGAATGATGACGCTTTCTCCCGATTTTTTATTGTTGGATGAGCCGTTTGGAGGAGTGGATCCCATGACTGTTAAAGAGATCCAACGATTTGCCAAAACGTTGAAATCACATGGATTGGGAGTGATAATAACTGATCATACAGTGGAAAGGATGGTGGAAGTTGTTGATGAAATGTACGTGATTCACAAGGGGAAAATACTCGCTCACGGTGATCCGGAAAATGTACTCGAAAATCCAGAAGTCATCAGGAATTATCTCGGAGATTGAGCGCTTCGTGAGAGAGTGAGTTTTCTATTTTTTTCGCCATCTTTTCTCCAACCACGCTTTTTAGCTCATCGTGTGAAGCGTGCTTTATACCCTTTAAACTCTTGAAAGTCTTTATGAGTGCATGTTTTCTCTTTGGACCTATTCCTGGAATGGAATCGAGAAACGACTCTGTCATCTTTTTGCCGCGAAGGAGGTAATGATAAGAAGTGGCGAATCGATGAGATTCATCTCTTATAGATATCATGAGTCTCAAGACATTGTTATCCATGGGAAGGTGAAGATCAGGCTGTTTTCCTGGAAAAACGAGTCTTTCATCTTCTTTTGCGAGGCCAATAACCTGGACATTATTGATACCAGCTGAGTTTAGTGCGTCAACGACAGCGTTGACTTGTCCTTTTCCTCCGTCTATTAAGAGAAGATCTGGGACCGAATGTCGCGGATATCTTCTTTTTACAACTTGCCTCATTGCTTCGAAGTCATCTGGCTTTGAGAAATTTGAAAGCCGGTAACGTCTGTAAAGATCCTTGTTTGGTCGTCCTTTAACAAAAACGACCACAGAGGCAACTGTAAAAGTTCCAGAAGTGTGAGATATATCTATTCCTTCAATCAATTGTGGAATTTTGTTCAATCCAAGCCTTTTTTTTGCTTCTTCAAGAGTCTTCCTAATTCTTGTGGCTCCATTCAGATATTCATCCAAATTTTTGGAAGCGATTGCGAGTATTTTTTTCTCAGATTCGCTTTCAGGAGTCCTCACAATTGATGAAATTCTCTTTGACCATGTCTTAAGTCCTCTGAAGTTCCTTTTAACTATAACAAGTGGAGCTGGTGATTCCCCACGTCCTATGTAATACCTTTCGATGAAGTCTTTGTAACCACCATTGAGTTCGAATTCAAGTTTTGCTAACATCATTCCGTTTCTAACCTTAACAAGAACTGCTCCACCATTGTGAACATCTACTGCATCCACATCTATCGATTCCTGAAACTCAACACTTTGTGTGGCAAGAAATTTGCTGAGCCTTTCATACATTCTTTTCATAATTTCTGCCGATTCAAACATTCTCTGCTCCGCGTAAGCTTCTATACGCTTTTTTATCCATTCTTTTACAACTTTCGTATCACCAGACAAAAAGGAATATGCAATTTTCATACGTTCTCCGTATTCCTCTTTGCTCATGAGACCAATACACGGAGCTCCACACCTTTTAATGTGATATTCAAAACAAGGATGATCGACTTTCGAGAGATCGTAAGTACAAGTTCTAAATTGCAGTATGGGTTGAATGACGTTTACGAGATTTCTTAGAAAACTCACACTTGTAAATGGTCCAATTGAGTTAGGCGTTTTTTCATGAGTGATCTTAATATATGGAAAATCCCCGCCTTCAAACGTGACATAAGGGTAAGCGTGAGTTTCTTTGAGAAGTGTATTAAATCGAGGCTTATGAGCATATATAAGATTAGCTTCCATCACTAAAGCCTCACGTTCATTGGAGAGAACAATGTATTCAATATCATCCGCATTCGATGCTATCTTATAGGCTTTTCCTGTTGCACGGCTTGAAAAATAACTTAAAACGCGATTTCTCAGATTCTTTGCTTTTCCAATATATATTGGAGTCTTTTTCTTTTTAAAAATATATACTCCAGGATCCTTTGGCATTAAGCGAACTTTTTCCAGAATGTCCAAATTAACCACCAGCTTATTCGTAATACCTTAAAACTTCGGCAGGTGGAAGCCTCGATGCTTTATCAGTTGGAATTAAGGTCGCAAAAATAGAGATCGCGTAGAAAATAATGCCAAGACCTATTATCTGTATCCATGGTATGAACATGTTTCCGAGATTGAGGGAGGAGTATATCATATAGGAAGTTAGCGTTCCGGATATGAATCCCGTTAATATGCCAAGAATAACTACGAAGTTTGTTTCAATGAAAAAACTGCTAAAAACCATAATTCGCGTAAACCCCATAGATTTAAGTATTCCTATGGTTCTACGTCGTTCCTGTAAAGTCTTAAACATCAATATGGCAAGTCCAACTATGCCAACTGAGAGTCCAAAATACAAGAAAGAATTTATGATATTTACAAATCCCATAATCATGTTTGCGAATACGTTGATCATTTGCTTTGAAAAAAGCCCTATTGAAAATCTTGTTTTAAGAAAAGCCAAGAATTTTTCAAAGTTTTGGGATTTCTCCTTTTCCGTGTTACCTGCAAGTTTCACAAGTAAAAAATTAGAAGATTTTGGATTTCCGAATGCGTTTTTCACAGTTTGAGGTGTGGTGTAAAAGCCATTCGGAAAAGCGGTTATTCCGTCATTTTCAAAGGTTGCGACGACTTTGAACTTCTTTGGATTCTTTAGCGGACCGGAAAAGACAATTTCCATACCCTGTGAAGCGTCTGCGTTTCCAAAGTTAAAAGAAAAATTTCCTTCCTTGGAGATTTCTATGGTATCACCGGGGTTAACCCTTGATATCCCAAAGGCAACCACACTTCCTGGATGAGATTTGAGGTAATTCCATAGCGAGTTCTTGTTTTCAATTCCAGGAATGGCCTTTCTTATTTTCAAATTACTACCTTTTAACAGTTTTCCATTCATTTGTACCATTTGATAAACTTGCCTTTCAGCTTGTGAATTGACAGCGTATCTAATGGATATCATTGATGCGGTTGCATCATAGGTTAAAAAACTAAACTTTGAGATATCTTTTTGGGATATGTTTAACTTTCCAAACAAAGGCATGACAACAGCATCATAGCCTTGGAAAATAGTTTTGTTTCCGGATTGAACTTGAACCACCTGTGAGTATGGAACTATCGTCATAAAAGTGATGACAAAGATCACAATTGCGTACATAGCTATTGTCATTCCAGTTCTTCTTTTGTTTTGCGATATTTCTGCTATTGCTAATTTGAAAGCTGCTCTAATCGAACTTCTGGAGAACACTCTAAACACTTTGTCGAAAATTTCAAAGTTATAAGATAAGAAGAAAAGTGCTGCGATCAGAATTGAAAAACTCTTCAAACCTAAAAACCAAATGGAATTTTCACTTGCCGACTGAACATATGGTATTTGTATAGAAGAAAAAGCAAAAATAATAACGAAGAGGGGAGCAAAATTTCCGATGATTTTTTTTACCCTTCCTCTTTTAAAGAAAGAAGGAAATATAAGAGCAGCTCCGACAACCCCACTGTACATTGTAAAAGCATCAGCTGCTTTGTTACCAAAAATCGCAAGTGCTATAAACAAAGCGAAGAGCAACCCCACACCATAAACAAACCTTTTTTGATTATTAGATGGTTCTTCAGGTATGTTTCTTATCGCATGAACTATGTTTAACCTTCCGATTTTGAAGACCATGAAAGCCAAGACTACGAGAGGAATAATCATGCCAAGTGCGAATCCGTAAATTATGGATGATGTGTTGAAATAGAATGAAAATGTGGAGTTTTGGACGCTCATCAGATCATTCAGCTGATTACTCATATTATAAAACAAATTGGAAAACTTGTTTATCATGAACCATGCTACACCAATTCCCACAAAACTGCCCACAATGGCTGCCATGATTGAATAGATAAAGCCTTCAAAATAAAGTATGAATCCTATCTTTCTCCTTGAAAAACCTATCGCTCGCAAAGTGCCAAGAGAGCTTTTTCTTTCGTCTGCAAGCATCGTGTAAATATTAACGAGCAAAAGCGTTCCTGCCACAATTGCAAAGCTGCTCAGCAATAGGAAAATTTTCCCAACTTGGCCGCTATTAACGCTCCTTATTTGATTTTCTTTTATGTTATTTATTTTGACAGTATCGCCCGTTACTTTTTTGATAAGTTCGTCCACTTTTCTGGTAAAACGCACGCCACTCAGATAATTTCCTTTGTTAGCAACAAGTATTTGATTGTACCGTGTTCCAAAGAAATGTTTGATCTGGTCGACACTTAGGAAAATTGGAAGAGTGATTCCTCTTGTTCCTCGATAACCCAAAATCCCTTTTTGAGGAACTATTCCAACAATTTTAAAACTTGGCGGAACGCCAAAAAAGAACTGCAAAGGATTACTCAAAGCCTGAAAAGTATCCCCCACCTTCAACTTAAGAGAATTGGCAAGTGCTTGACCGATAACAACTTCATTGCCAGTGAGATTGACTTTTGGGAAATTCCGTCCTTCCCCAAATTTTCGTAAACGACCGGGGTCCACGCCTATAAATGAAACAAAAGAAATTGCATGCGGATCGAGGGAACGCAGCTTACCCTTTAAAACCGCAACAGTGGTTTTTACCGCAATTGGTAGGACAGAATCCACATAATTTGATTTGGAAAGTGCATTAGTAATGACATTAACTTGATCAGGGCTGAAATTAAAAGACTTAGGTGTGATCACTTCATCAATTCGTCCAACGTTGTTTCGAAGTCCTGAATACATGTAATTCTGAAAAGAATCGTTGATCACAAAGGACCCCACTATAAATGCTGTACCCGTCAGAGAGCCAGCAACAATAAGCAACATGGCAATTTTTCTTCTTAGGGCATTTCTTAGGCTCATTCTTGCAAGAGTCATGTGTCTGTATGCATACAAGAATGTCACAAACATCACAGCTAAAACCGAAAAGAATATTGTAGAAATCAATCAAGCCACCTCCAGAAATTCCAAACAAATTATATCATTTTAGTCAAAGAACTTTATCAAACGTGCGCAATGTTAGCATGACAAACTATATTTGTAGTAAAATGAAGAGGGAGGAATTTGACTTGCTCACCATTTGGGAAACCAGTATTAAAAGCTTTACAGTTGATTTGAGAATAGACAATTTTACGTTCAACAGAGCAAATGAGGAAAAAAAGGCAAAAGCGTTTTTTCTCTCTATAGTCGAACAATTGATAACTGAGAAAGTTTCTCGAGAAACGCTTGAAAGAGTCAAACAATCAGATTTGAGAAAACTATCTTTTGCTTTTGCAAAAGCAAATGGTTTTGAAGAACTTTACACTCCGAAAGAAGACAAACCATTTTACAATTCATTTAGAAATGCTTTAAGAGTTAAACGAAGTAACGATCTTGAGCAACGGTGGCAGAATGCTGTTGAGAGATGGAAAAGGGGATTCATGGATGAACTTGACATATCCCTGGAAAAATACAAGAAAGTGCTTGGCCCAAAAACATTTCAATTTGCGCAAGATGCAGCCAAGTTAGGATGGTTCTTTTCTCCTAACATTATCTTCAAAATCAAATTAAGGAACTTAGAAATTCTCTCGCCAAATAAGATATTCAAAGCTGTTTCAAGAAGACTCACAAGGTTAGAGATCAAAAAGATTGCTGAGAGTTGGTTGGGTCTTGAATATTTTTCACAAAGAAGAAAAATCATTGAGTCGATAATAAAAGCTTATTCGAGAAATGATTTAGAACTTGCCATATATGGTCTTATACCTCAAACCGAAGGAGTTGTATGGGATTTCCTTGTGCTGACAAACCCTGCAGAAAGTGAAATGGAAGATCTCATAAAATTCCAGAACAGAAAGTTTGTTACTGTGGAATCCGTTATGAGAACAATTATTAGCCATATCACTGGAAATAATGAGATACCTTTCTACAAGTGGGTAAAGTTTTCTGCTTATGATGATACTGATCATGATCTCAACAGGCATGCAATTGAACACGGCATATCAATGAATTTTGGCACGAAAGAAAATTTCCTAAAACTCTTTTGCTTTTTCGACTTCTTGCATTTTATACTCTCGAATGTGAAGAACATGTTGAAAGCAGAAACAAAAAGAACGGAGGCGAGGAAAATGTTTTCCATAACAGAGAACGTGAAAAAGATACTTCAAGAACTTCCAGAGGGTGTGAAGCTTGTCGCAGCTGCAAAAACTCGTACAGCTGACGAGATAAACGAGGCTGTAAGAGCTGGAGTTGAAATAATAGGTGAAAATTATGTTCAAGAAGCCGAGAAAGTTTTCCAAAGCGTGGAAGAAAAGGTTGAATGGCATTTCATAGGTCATCTTCAAAAAAACAAGATAAACAAAGTGATTCGCATATTCGATATGATAGAAACTATAGATTCTTTTGAACTTGCCGAAGAGCTTGACAAGCGTTGTGCACGTATTGGTAGAATTATGCCCATATTGATTGAAGTTAACAGTGGTAGAGAGCCTCAAAAATCCGGTGTGATGCCTGAAAACGTCGAAAAAGTGGTAAGGGAGATATCCGTTTTGAGGAACATTCGAATTCTTGGTCTTATGACAATGGGACCACAAATGGGAGAACCAGAAAAATTAAGACCGTATTTCAAAATTACAAGAGAAATACTTGAACAGATAAGGATGCTGAACATTCCAAATGTGGAAATGAAATATCTTTCCATGGGAATGTCAAATTCTTACAAGATTGCTATAGAAGAAGGAGCTAACATCGTTAGAATAGGAACAAAATTGTTTGGTGAGAGAGTGTACAAAAAATAGGGAGGAATATAAGTATGTGGATGATCATTTCGGACTCTCATGATAACCTCGATAAAATTCGCCATGCTGTAAAAATTGCCCATCAGTTCCATGTAAATGCTATCTTTCATTTAGGGGATTTTGTATCTCCATTTGTAATTCCAATTCTCTTAAGTGATGAGTACAAATTCTTTGGAGTTTTTGGCAATAACGATGGGGATCGCCTGTTGGTACAAGAAAAGGCCAAAGGGCAGATTTTGAGATCACCTAATTGGGTCACTTTTCAAGGCAAAAAGATATATCTTATGCACGAACCACGTGCACTTTATCCTGCACTTGAATCTCAAAAGTATGATTTTGTCTTTTTCGGCCACACCCACAGACTTGTAATAATGACTCGCGGGAAAAGTTTGGTGATTAACCCCGGAGAAAGCTGTGGATACTTGACTGGGAGAGCTACTTGTGTGCTTCTCGATCCTGAAGTCCGAAAATCAAGAGTGATGGAACTTTGATAAGAAATTTCTTAAGGAGTCATTGGCCAAGATACGCATTAGGAATAATTTTTTTGGTGGTTATAGATTATCTGCAAATTCTGGTTCCAAAGCTAGTTGGTAAAACAGTCAATTTGTTGACCGAAACTCCTGTAGACATGAAACTTATTTTGTATTATGCTGTTGGTGTTCTTGCAATAGCAGGAGCTGTCATGGTTGGTCGTTTTTTCTGGAGAATTCTTATAATAGGTGGTGCCAGAAAATTTGAAAAATATGCCCATCAAAATCTTTTCGAGAAATTACTCAGGCTTCCAATATCTTTTTTTGATGTCAGAGGTGTGGGAGATCTTATGGCCTATTTCACCAACGACATCATGGCTACACGCGTGGCTCTGAGTCAAGGCGTGGTAATGTCCACAGATGCTGTTGCGATGACGGCGTTTGTTTTCTTTGGCATGCTTACAACGGTGAGCTACAAACTTGTTCTTATTTCGCTTATTCCCATTCCATTTGTGGCTTTCGCGTCATGGATATTTGGTGGGAAGATACACAAAAGGTTTAAAAGAGTCCAGAAGTCTTTCTCGTCGATTAGTGAACGAGCTCAAGAAAGCTTCTCCAATGTTAAAACCATAAAATCTTATGGGGTGGAGAAAAATTTTGAAGAGCTTTTTTCTAAAGAGTGTGATCGGTTCGTTCAAAACAATATATCGCTGCTCAAAGTTTCCGCGATCTTCGATCCAATAATTGACTTTCTTGCAGCAGCTACGACATCTATAGCATTATTCTATGGTGGACGCATGGTCGTGAATGGCACAGTGAGCTTGGGCAGTTTTATTGCGTTCATTTCTTATCTTGGTATGTTAGTATGGCCATTTATAGCACTTGGATATGTTGTAAATGTTTTACAGCGTGGCAGGGCATCAATGGAAAGATTATCGGCAATAATGAATGAATCTGAAAGAAATTCTAATGGCTTAGAATTTCCCAAGGGTTTCAGATCTTTGAGTTTGAAATCACTGGAGTTTTCTCATGGAGATATCAAAATACTGAAGAACGTTAGTATGTCTGTCCAGGCTGGTCAAAAAGTTGCCGTTGTAGGGAAGACAGGATGTGGCAAATCAACTCTTGCAAAGGTTTTGGTGAAACTTTACGATGTGGAAAACGGGCATATATTTTATAACGATATAGACATCAACAGTATAGCAACGAAAAGTTTAAGAGATCATGTGTTACTCATTCCGCAAGATACGTTTTTATTCAGTAATACGGTAGCAAGAAACATCGCTTTCGGGGTTGAAAAGTTTCCAATTGATGACGTGGAAAGGGTCTCCAAAATCGCGCATTTTCATGAAGAAGTTGTTAAGTTCGATAAATCGTACGACACTATGGTAGGAGAGCGAGGTGTAACCCTTTCAGGGGGACAACGTCAACGTCTCACCCTTTCGAGAGGAATTTTTAAAAATGCCCATATTGTTATATTGGATGATGTGCTGTCTGCGGTAGATTCTGAGACAGCATCCATGATATTGAGAGATTTATCTCGTCAATTAGAGAATGTAACGCTGATCGTGATCACTCATAATTTGGCTGCAATTAAAGACAGTGACGTGATCTTCGTGATGGACGAAGGTAAGATAGTAGAATCCGGAGAGCACGCTACCCTTATGAAGAGGAAGGGCTTGTATTATAGGCTTTTCATGATTCAACAAATAGAGCGAGAGATAGGTACCTAAATCTTTACAATAATTTCGCAAATCGTTGCTACCTTTTTTGGTATCATAGAAATGGGTTTTTTACTCTTCATAAAAACAGAGAGGGTCGGAGATGGAAGTATCCAAAGAGATCGTTGCCGCTTTAAAATCCAAAATATCTAAAAAATCGTGGGAAATGTGGTTTGGAACCTTCAGCGTGAGGTCTGTAACGGATGCGCTGATTACTTTTACTGTCGGAAATCTTTTCATAAAAGATTGGCTCAATCAAAAATACGACAAACAATTCAAGGAAGCCATTCGCGAAGTTTTAGGAAAGAATGTTCCATACGTTATAAAAGATGAAATGGCCGATAAAACCTTTCAAGCGAAGAAAGAAAAAAAGGAACGTTTGATCAGAAAACGTCCCGTCATTTTTAGTGAGTTCAACAAGGAATACACCTTTGAAAATTTCGTCGTTGGTCCATTTAACGAAGAGGCTTACGATGGCTCGCTTGAGGTGACCAAGGATTTAGGCAAATTGAATCCGTTTTTCATATATGGTGGTGTGGGTCTTGGAAAAACACATCTTCTTCATTCTATGGGAAATTATCTTCTGAAAAACAGCCCTGACATGCGTGTGTTGTACGTAACGGCAGAGAAATTCATGAATGATCTTGTTATGGCCATAAGAGGTGGAACAACGCAGGAATTTAGAAAAGATTTCCGAGAGAAAATAGATGTGTTGATGATAGATGATATCCAGTTCCTGATAGGAAAGAATGGAATACAATCGGAACTTTTTCATACACTTAATCATTTGATAGATCATTCCAAACAAATAGTTCTGTGTAGCGATCGCACTCCTACACAATTGTCTGAGTTTCAACCCCGTTTG
>JALSLY010000028.1 GCA_026988035.1 Thermotogae bacterium | reverse complement strand
TAATTTATCATTTCTCTTTCAGAAACTCTATAATACAGAGGTGGCAAAATCGCGATCGCATCGTCTCCAGCTTTTTTAGCACTATGTATAAGTGTTTTTGTCTCTTCAATTCTTAAACTGCTGCAATTAGCAATAACTTTTACATCGCTACCAACAACAGACTTTGAAATTTTGAAAATTTCCTCTCTCTCTTTTGTTGATAACAAAAGCCCTTCTGATGTGGTTCCACATGCAAAAATACCGTTTACGCCTTTTTGACGTAAAAAATCAAAATATTTTTCCATTTCTTTATAATCTATATCTTCATCTTCTTTGAACAATGTTAAATGAGCGGCTATTATCCCATCAAGCATTTTTTACATCCCCCTTTTGATTGCCAATTTCGCATCACCTATTGGTGCATCAAGCGAAGAATTCAAGGTTCTAACTTTCATTCCAAGTGTTTGAGATATGATTTCTAACCATAGATCACTATTTGTTGCACCACCAACGACAAATAGCTCTTCATCTAAAGGTATCCCAGTCTTTCGTGCCACATCGATATTCATTTTCAAGGAGTTTGCTATTGATTCCAAGAATGCTCTGTAAATGTGAGCTCGCGTGTGTGAAAGAGTTAGTCCTTTTATAGTCCCACGAAGGTTTGAGTTCCACAATGGAGCGCGTTCACCCATGAAATATGGCTCTACGATCACGCCTTCCGATCCGAATGGGATATTTCTCGCTTCTTCTTCCAATTCTTGCAATGTCTTATCTGGTGCCAGTTCTTTTTTAAACCACTCAATGATTGCTCCCGCAGTGGTTGCTCCTCCAAACGAATACACATAACGATCGGGTTCAATGACGTAAGGCATATTTACCATTTTGGGTGTGAGATATTTTCCATTGTGAATCGTTCCCCAACACATTGAAGTTCCTATCATCGCAACATGTTGACCGGGTTTTTCTACGCCCGCAGCGTAAGTTGCAACTGCTGCATCTATTCCGCCGCAGATCACTGGCGTGCCAGTTTTAAGCCCTGTAAGTGATGCAAACTCTGATTTCAAATTTCCAACGATAGCGTCAGATGGCAAAATTCTCTTTGGAAAAAGATGAGATGATAATCCGAGGATACTCAGCATTTCATCTGACCAATTTTTTTCTTTTAAATCAAATACTCCTCCAATGTTGCCAGCCGAAGAATAGTCTGTAGCGATCTCTCCCGTGAGTTTGAAAGTCACATAATCTTTTGGAGAAAGTAATAGGTTAAATTTTTTCCAATCGGAATGATGATGCTTTAACCAGAGTATTTTTGTGAATCCAAAGTACGGATCGACGTAATTTCCCGTGATCTTGAAAAGTTTATCGATACCCACATTTTCTTTAACCCATTTGGTCTCTTCTGTTGCACGTTTGTCCATCCATATCAAGGCAGGGCCTAAAGGTTCAAGGTGATCATCAAGTGGTACTCCAGATCCTCCATACAATCCGCTGACACATAAGGCTTCTATTTTAACATTGACGTTTTCCATAATGCTTTTTGTGGCATCAATGAACCCGTTTATCCAAACATCCGCACTTTGTTGTGCCCACATTGGATGGGGCATTTCAATATTATAATTTGAAGATTTTGCTTGCGCTATTATTTTTAGGCTTTCGTCTGTTATTATAGCCTTTGTCGAACTCGTTCCTATATCCACACCAAGAAAGTATCTCATCAATTTCCTCCGTAAATTTTGTAATCTATCCTCGCAACTTTACAAAAATCAACTAATTCTTTAACGTAGTCACCATAAACACCGTGAATGTGATTGGAATCGTAGGTAGAAAGAAATTCTTCAGCACTCACTTCTAATCTGACAAACGCATGTGGCCATTCAGTTTGGGTTGCTTTCGCTTTGGCTTCGTTTTTTTCTTCTCCAAAATCAAGGAATTCTGCTGGAAGTATTGCCATCCAATATCTTTCATTCCTTCTGGCAAGTCTTGCAAGGGTTACACGACCAGGTGCGGCAATGTGTCTTACAGATGCTCCTCCTGCTGGAAAGTAGAAGCTTTCGGGGTAAAGTTCTACATGTTTCAGATTATCTTTAGGATCGAATGATTTAGCAGCAAAGTAGGTGGCATGCTCTCCGGAATTACACAGATCAAAAAAGTTATCCTTAATGTCATAGTGACGAACATCTGCAAAAAGCACAGGGGTTTTAGCGATAGTCTTAAGGATTTGCATCGTCAAAGCACCGTCCGAATCTGCTTCTGTTGCCAAAACGAAGGGCTCATGTGGGCCTTCCCAATCGTAAGGATCGTTCATAAACGCTTCGGCGACATCCGTTGTGACAAAGTTATTTGTCAATTCAGGTTGTCCTTTGATACCTGCGAAGTCTAATTCGTTCTCTTTCGCGATACGCTGAATGGCATGATAGCTCTTGATCTGAGTTTTCAACTTTTCAGGTGTGAGTTGTTTTCCATCATAATGTATTTTTTTTACATGTGATTCCAACCATTTTAGTCCATTTTCTGCACGTGCTTCTGGAACTTCTTGAGATAATCTGATGACTTCATACTGATCAATGTGTTCAATATCTATTCCAAAAATAGAGTTCCATAGATCTACGTTGGGAACCGTTGTATACATTCCCATTGGGCGCCCACCTATTATGCCGTATCTCTGCCCTTTCAAAGAATTGAAGGCATAAGTTCCTCTGATAAATGCCATTACCTGTCGAAGTACTTTTTCATTCTCTATGTTTCCCCACAACCTTTTGTGAACAACCCCAGTTTGGTCAAGTGCACCAGCTGCAGCAAGCATTCCAACCATTCCGGGATATTGAGGATTTATATTTCCGAATAGAAGAAAAGGCCCCGGTGCAAACTTACTTGCGATAACAGAAAAATGTGGGAATGCCCAAATAGCATAATTAAATATCGTCAATTGAGCACCCAAATCGCGTAATCTCAAGGCCTCTCTTTTTGCAACAGAAGGTTTTGATATTATTTCTTTGGCTTCCAAAACTTCAATTTCATCAGTTGTTCTCAATGTTTTTGAGAGTAAAGATTGAAATCTTTTATTTGTTTCTAACAATTCGTTATGAACTTTTGGTCTTCCGTCTGAAAAAGTCATGATGCCGACTTTTATCTTATCCATGATGTATTTCCTCCTCAAAAAGCAAAATTAAGGTAAACGTTTACTTAAATGATACCCAAAAAAGAATTAAGGATCAAGCTTGATTTTGAAGGATTAGGAATGTTTATAACCAAAATAAATTGGTTTCACTTGATTAAAATGAATTTTCTTTGATTTGCTTAGATTTGGTTTTATAATTGAAGTTGTAACTTTTGGTTCTCATCAGTTTGATGTGGGTAATTGAATTTTATCTATTTTTCACTTTGCAAGCGGTCATGTAATTTTTTTCGAAGTCTCTGATTCTTTAACGGTAGGGTCAAGGACTCTTTCTGAATCATTTCACAGAACATTTGCAGATTTCCCAGACCAAAATTGCCACTTTTGGGTTTATGCTTTCAAAGGGAAACCATGAGCTATTTTCAGGGGGTAAAGTAGCTTTTGAAATCGCCTTGCATAAGGATTCTTGAGTATATACTGTAAGACGATTTATTCCAAGATACTTTGCGGTGGTTTCCATCAATGAAAGGTTCAGTGAAGTGAAAGAAGTTGAAGGAACCATTTCTAAGATTTTTGGGATGATGCGCTCATAAACTGCGAAATCATTTGTGCAATTTTCGATATTTGCTCCGATAAGTTTAGCAATCTTTTCAAGCTCATTGCGATTCATTTTGAGCATTTTATCTATAAGAAAGTTTTTCGTGGATGGATATATGTAATAATTTTGTCCAACGAATTTTCCAAAAGCTTTCATCGTATCAAGATATCCCATTTTTTCCCATAACATCTCTTTTTGAGGAACAAAATCCATGACACTTCCAAGAGGTCCGGATGGCTTCACGATTTTTAAAGTCGTTCCCTGAGGAATATGAGGTAAAAATATTGGAACATCAGAGACATCTACCAACAGAATTTTCTTGAATCCCTTTGATAGTGCCATGTTTACTGGAGCATTGTTGTAAACTCCACCATCGATGTAAGTATTGCCCTTTATGGTCCATCTTTGAAAGAGTGGATAGTTAGAACTTGCCATAAGGTAGTCGATGAGAGATCCTTTTGGCATCTGGGATATATATATTTCCACTGGAGCAAAATTGGACAGATCAAAAGTAACCAAACCAAAATCGATACCGCTTTTACGGATTTTGCTTTCATTTAAGGATTTTTTTATGAGATTATAAAGTGGCTCGACACTGAAGCTTTTAGACATTAACATGTGTTGCATGGCACCGAGATAAAAATTTGAGGTATTCGTAGAAAAAGTGGAAGGTAACATCACAATGTTTGAAAGCGATAAATTTTGCCACATTTTGTACAGAGTAGCAACTGCTCCTTGAACAAAAAAAGCTCCGTTCAGTGCTCCAGTAGATGTGCCATAAACTCCCTTTACATTAAGGTCTAACTTTTCAATTGCTTTGAGTACTCCAGCTTCGTATGCTCCCCGAGCTCCTCCGCCAGAAAGTACGAGAGCCCAGGGAGTGGCAAGTAAAGAAACATTGAGTGATAACAAAAACACTAAGAAAATAAACGTAATTTTCAATTTTAACAAAACAATTCACCATTCCCAATTGATGACATTCTAGTACACCCTTACGATCAATTATTAATTGTCATGTCAATTAAGAGTTATTCCGTGAACATCGCCACCTGCGCTGCTGAAGCTTCAGCTATTTCTTCCTTTGTGACGATTCCTATTACATCTGAAATTGATGCGCACTTTCCGTTCAAAGTTACAAGCGCGGTTGGACACCTTTTAGCTCTCATTCTTGCAACTACATTGAAGACCATGCTGTCTTCTTTTACAATTACATACTTTCGGCTCATCACATCTTCCATTTTTAAGGTTCTATCAATTTGACGAAGTACGTATTTCATAGTGGCGACACCAACGATCGTATTCCCGTCAGTTATAATGAAACTCAAGATGCCGGTTTTGGTATAGTCTTTTAGGAATTGATCGATTGTCATAGATTTTGGAACAGCAACTACACGTTTTTCCATTACATCTTTTACCTTTTTTACTAAAAGAATATTCATGTGGAAAATCTCAGGTATGATGTGCCCACGGCGAGTGAGCTTTTTGGTATATATGCTGTCTTTCGAAAGAATCCTTCTAACTCCATCTGCAATAGCAACGGTTATTATCATTGGGATTATAACGTTGTAGTTCCGAGTCATTTCAAATATCATTACGATGCCAGTGAGTGCTGCGCCAGTAGCACCTCCTATCATTCCTGCCATTCCAACAACTGCAAAAGCCGGAGGATTAGATACAAAAGATGGGAATAGTTGGTGTAAAACAGATCCGTACATTCCTCCCAAAGCTCCTCCCATAAAAAGTGCAGGTGAAAAAATTCCTCCTGATGCCCCAGAACCAAGTGTTAAGGACGTTGAGAGCAATTTAAGGCCAGCGAGTAAAAGTAAAAACCAAGGATTGGCTAAAGTTCCCATCAGAATGTCTTGAACAGTACTGTAGCCAACTCCAGAAACGTAGTAATGACCAAATTGTGTAAAAAGAATGTATATTATGATACCTTCTGCAAGCATTCCTATTGCATGACGCGTATAATAATTCCCCTTCATCTTATCAAAGAAATCTTCAAAGGCGTATATGGATTTTATGAATAAGGCTGATACCACCCCGGCGATCAGACCCAGTCCTATATAAGTTATTAGTACATATGGATTTGTTAATTGATCTTCCGGAACAGCAAATGCTGGTATTACAAATGAAGGATGGACTCCAAAGAAAATACGTCCTATGAAAGTAGCGGTTGATGTCGATATCGCAATTGGAATAAAAGTCCTGACGCTGAATTCAGGAACCATCAGTTCAATTGCGAACAAGACTCCGCCGATTGGAGTATTAAAAGTCGCCGCGATGCCTCCCCCTGCTCCTGCTGCTATCAGGGTAATGCGTTGCCATGCCGGCATTTTTACCAGCTGACCAATTGTGGAACCGAAAGATGAGCCAATTTGAATTATTGGACCTTCACGGCCTATGGATCCACCACTACCTATAGATAAAGCAGAAGCGAGCGACTTGATAACTGCAACAATTGGTCGTATTTTCCCTTTATCGTAATATATAGAATCCATTACTTCTGGAACACCATGACCTTTAGCTTCTGGTGCAAAGTTTTTAACTAAGAATGCCACACCTAATGCACCCAATACAGGAACGAATATAACGTATTTTCCCCAAGGGCTTGGAGATGTGTGCAAATTTGCGTCGTAAAATATGGAAAATTTTCCGAGAAGCATTCCATTATGGATTATAGCAATCAAGGTTCTGAAAGCTACAGCTCCAAAACCAGCTATAACTCCGACCAAAATTGCCAGTATTGATAGTCTGAACTGGCTGAGTTCTTTGTTTTGATCTTCATCCAATTTAAACCGCCTCCACGTTTCAGAGTTCTTACTTTCTTTGTTTTACTTAGGTATGATACTACAGATGATTAACAAAAAAGTTTCACATATATTCAGCCATAGTGAACAACAGAACAAAGGTTTCATTTGATGACTCTTCGAAATGCAAAAAGATTGTCGCGGTAACATTAAATTTTCACAATCTTCTAAAAAAGCTTTGCATACCTCTAAGGGGTAGGGGTATAATATTGAAAAGATGAAGAATATTTTTTCGCTTTTTAATGAGAACTTTTTCACAAATATTAAATGAGGTGATAACGTGGAAAGGGTGGAAAGTTCTAAAGCAAGCCGTTATCTTTATGCGGTTCTGATCTACTTCTTTTTGTGGATTGTTCTGACGTACCCGTTCTCCATTCAAGAATGGGAAGCTGGAGCGGTAATCGCGTTTTTGGGTGCGTTCTTTTCGTACAGACAATTGAGTGTTTCGGGTGTGAAAAATGTCAAGAGGATGGGAATACTGATCTTTTGGTATCTGCCAGTTTTTACGTGGGAGATGATCAAAGCTAACATTCATGTGGCTTCTATCGTGTTAAATCCAAGGATGCCAATAAAGCCTGGAATAGTGAAGATCAAGACGAACCTAAAGTCACCAGTTGCACGGGTTTGGTTGGCAAATTCCATTACTCTTACACCCGGTACGCTTTCTCTCGACGTTGAAGATAACTATCTTTACATTCATTGGATAACCGTGAAAGCCAAAGATGTAGAGGGCGCAACACGCGAAATTGCTGGCAAATTTGAAAGAATTTTAGAGGCGATGTTCAAATGAGAATTGAGATTCCGACAGCGATATGGGCCATATGGTTTATCGTGATTTCGACAGCGATGATACTTGCCACATTAAGGGCAGTGATAGGCCCAACTAATTCAGACAGAGTGGTAGGTCTTGACACCTGGACGACTATCACAACGGGATTTTGGGTAATACTTGCACTTTTCTTCTTCCAATTTGTGCTTTTAAGTGTTGCCATGGTTTATGCCATTCTCTCTTTCCTCGGCGTCCTGGTCATAGCTCGTTATCTCGAAAGGGGGCTTTGAAATGCTTGATGCAGTACTTGGGTGGCTTGGAGTAGTACTTGTCTCAGTGGGCGTTTTTTTTCTTTTTCTCGGAGCGCTTGGGATTTTCAGGCTTCCGGATTTGTTTAACAGACTTCAGGCGGGAACCAAAGCAACCACGCTTGGAGTTGTTTCAACTTCTATCGGAGTTGGATTACTCGCAAAGGGATGGCTTCCATTTGCTGCAGCATTAGCCATATTTCTTTTAATGACAAACCCGATATCCAGCCATGCTGTAGCGCGCGCATCGTACAGAGCTGGGGTTAAGCCGTATCCTGGAACAGATCCAGATGAGTGTGCCAAAAGACATTTAACAATTTATGAAGAGAGTGAAGAGAAATGATAATATATGTCGCTACTATCGTGGTAATTGCAGTAATCATAACCTCTTTGATAGCTGTTTTTTCTAAAAAGTTGCTCTCTTCGATCATTGCCATGGGATTGGTGAGTTTGGGAGTTTCGGGTTTGTTTTTCTTCTTGCAAGCACCGGATGTTGCGATCACTGAAGCTGCTATAGGAGCAGGACTCTCAACTGCTATATTCGTAATAGCCCTTAAAAGGGTGAAGAAGGGAGAGACCAAAGATGAGGAGTGATACTCCCGAACTTTTCAAAAAAATTTTTGCACTTTCCGCCGTTGCGATTTTGATAGTTGGTTTCTTTTTAGCTTTTATCGAGATGCCCAAAGGGTGGAGTGTAAATGTTAATGGTAGGGTCTCGAGACTCTACATTTTGAAGAATGTGAGAACTGCCACAAAATTGCTTGATTCCGGGAGCTTCTTTGCTAAAGGTATGAAGCCTTTGAGAACGGATGTGGCTTACACTCCAATTGAGTTTAAGAAAACAGCCAATCTTGAAGATGGAGCAGCCAATGTTGTCACATCTATAGTTGTAGATTATCGTGGATTTGATACTCTTGGCGAAGTTACAGTGTTATTTCTTGCTGTTAGTGGAGTTATGATGCTTCTATTCGGAAAGCCAAGAAAAGAGAAAAAGAAGAAGACCGAACCAAGTTTGATAATGTATGTCGGCACGAGAATAGCGTTTTCGATTATATTTTTGTTTGGGATTTACATATTTGTTCACGGACATCTCACACCTGGAGGGGGATTCCCTGGAGGAACTGTGATAGCATCTGGAATACTCGGGCTTTTTTTGGGAAAACGCGGATACAATCCGAACCATGCAGGCTTAAAAAGTTTTGAGGCTCTTTCCGGAATAGCGTTCGTGATTATAGGTCTAATTGGTTTGTTCAGTGTAAATTCTTTCCTTGCTAATTTCTTACCAACCGGTATCGTCGGTAATCTGTACAGCGCAGGTTTTGTCGCACTTATTTACATAGCGATAGGTATGAAAGTCGGGGCTGAATTGGCAGCAATGGTAGATACCATGATCACCGATACTGAAGAGGAGTGGTCATGATGCAAGAGTTCCTTCAGAATTGGATATATTTTATAGCTTCTCTCTCTTTAGTAGGAGTTGGCCTTTATATAGTTTTAACTAAAGAGAACATTTTCAGAATCATAGTTGGTTTAAACATCATAGAAAGTGGAACAAATCTTTTTATGGTGGCGATAGCTTGGCATCCAAACGCGGTGATGCCGATATATACGGCGACTAATCATCTTATGGTTAACGGAAAGGTTGTAACAGCCGATCCACTTCCTCAATCCCTCGTACTGACTGCAATAGTTATAGGACTTGGAACAACAGCTCTTGCTTTGGCAATAGGCATAAAGATATTTGAAAAATATGGGACACTGGATGTTAGAAAGATTAAGGAGGCGGAAAAATGAGCATATTCAACAATGCAGCACTGCTAATAGCTGTTCCACTGCTCTTCGCTTTCTCAATACCACTGTTTGGGTTCGTTTCAAAGCAGTTAACGAAGTGGGTTGCGCTTTTCACCATAGGATTTAACGCAACATTTAGTCTTTACATACTTCTTGCCCACAAATATCCCACTGTGGTCGTTATGGGAAATTGGGTTCCACCATTTGGTGAAAATCTTTATATTGGTCCAGTAGCTGCATTTTTGGTTTCAGTCATATCTCTAATAGGATTACTCATAGCCATATACAATCTTTGGGCAATAAAATTGGGAGATGTTACCCGTTTTAGTGTTCTATTTTTGATGTTTATAGCTGGGGCAAGTGGTATGGTACTCACGGGAGACATTTTCAACCTCTTTATATTTATGGAAATAACAGGAGTATCTTCTTATGCACTTGTTGCTTATGGGCCAAGAAGAAGAGCACTTGGAGGGGCATTTAAATTTTTGGTTGTAAGTTCTATAGGTTCGACTTTGTATCTTTTGGGTGTGATGTTGATTTACACACAGCTTGGAACTTTGAACATTGCAGAAATTGCAGCAAGAATCAATCAAACTACGCCCGGTCTTCTAACCTTTGCTGGAATTCTGCTCATTTCTGGTTTAGCGGTTGAAGCTGAGCTTTTTCCATTCAATGGATGGGTACCAGATACTTATACAGGAGCTGTTAATGGAATATCTGCAGCTTTAAGTGGAGTAGGTGCTATAGCCGGTGTTTATGCACTTTTTAGAATAGTTATGACGGTTTTGGGTAGGGATGGAACATATGTTTTCACTTATGGGAAACTCGATTTGATGACCGTGGTAGCCATACTTGCAACAGCAACGGTTATCATTGGAGAGCTTTCAGCACTCGTACAAAAGAATGTGAAAAAGATGCTTGCGTATTCTTCTATGGCACAGATGGGACTTGTTGCCGCTGGATTTTCTATTGGAAGCAAACTTGGCGTGTACGGTGGGATCTTTCAACTCGTAAATCACTCGATCGCTAAGAGCATGCTTTTCCTTATAGTTGGTGTTTTAGTAGGATCTGGTTTGGGGGAAAGAATTGAGGATTTCAAAGGTTTGTGGAGAAGAAGTCCATTTCTTTCTTTAGCTTTTACCATTGGGGCTTTTAGCATGCTTGGATTTCCACTTTTTGCAGGTTTTTGGTCAAAATTTGCGATAGTTGGAGCTTCCATTCAAAGAGGAGGATGGTATGACTTTGTTATAGGTCTTATTCTCTTTGCGTCAGTTGTTGAAGCTTTCTATTATTTGAGGATCGTTACGTATATCTTTTCTTCTACTTCGATAAAGGAACCCAAGATCAGAGTTAATCTCTCTCCAGCCATACCGATCTTTATTCTCGCTGTTGTTATTGTTGCGATAGGTATATATCCTAACTTTATTGGCAGCTTTTCAATGCAATCAGCTGGAGAGTTTACTCACAAAATGACTGGCTACGTGCTCAACGTCATACCGACGATAGCAGCACATTAATGAGGGGATGATGACATGAATACAAATCTCATCTGGCTTGTTGCCATGCCTTTGATTGGATCGGCAGTTACTGCAGTAGTTGTTCGATACAAATTTCTTGATAGACTTATCACATTTTTGACATTTGCCACTACGCTGTTCGTGCTCTTTTTAGCACATGTTGGGCAATCTTATTCTTGGACTCTTAAGTTTCTGGGAACAACGCTAAACTTGACTCTAAATGTGAGTCATCTTTCAATATTTATGCTTTATATAAGTATAGCTTTTGGTACTGTGCTTGCCTTCTATTCGCTGATCGATAATTCCAGAATGAAGGGATTTCTTCTTCTTTTGGTACTCGCGGCTAACAATTGGATTTTCATGTCCAACGACATGATCGGGTTTTTCTTTGCCTGGGAACTGATGGGATGGGCATCAGTTGTATCGGTTTTGGGAGGAAGAGAGAAAGAGAAATCCAGACATGCTGCCCTCTATTATGCGATGATGAGTGTGGCTGGTTCATATTCGATGCTCTTTGGGATTTTCATACTCTGGAGGCTTACCGGAACTTTTTCAATATCAGCTAACATAGCTTATCTTTCATCTATAATTGGTGGACATCCGTGGTGGGTGCTTGGAATAGTTTCCCTCTTCTTCATGACTTTTATGATAAAATCTGGGATTTTTCCATTTCATACGTGGGTGCCACTTGCCTATGCTTATTCACCAGATGCCTTTACTCCATTTCTTTCTGCGGCCATGAGTAAGTATGGTGTTTACGGGATGTTGTTGTTCTTGCCTCTTGGTTTACTGGAAAAGGGATTTCCAACCGCTTTCGGAGTTCCATGGACAAATTACATATTTTTGTGGTTTGGAGTTATCACAGCCGTAGTCGGAACCGTACTATCTATTTTTCAAGATGATGTTAAAAAACTCTTTGCATACTCCTCTTTAAGTAATCTTGGATACGTGGTAGCTGCCATAGCGCTTTTTACTCCAGTAGGTATTACTGCCGGAATATATCATGCTTTCAATCATCTTTTGTTCGAAGGTGCTTTGTTCATAACGCTTTTAGCTGTTATATCAAGAAGTGGGACATCAAAACTCAGTGAAATGGGTGGATTGTGGAAGAAAATGCCAATCACGTTCTTCACCTTCTTTGTCGGAATAGCATCAGCTGCCGGGATTCCTCCATTCAACGGATTTGGATCGAAATGGTTGGTTTACCAGGCAATGATCAAGCAACATTTGATCTTTGCCACCATACTTCTTTTCCTTGCATCAACGGGAGCATTCATGTACCTGTTCAAGGCTTTCCATTCAATTTTTCTGGGGCAGCTTTCGCACGATTATGAACGTGTAAAAGAAGTTCCGATAGTGGGTCAAATTGTGGAAGCTTTTCTGATGATCGCAATGATATTTTTTGGTGTCCAACCGGGTTACATTCTCAAACCCATCGGTGCCATAGTTAAATCAATGGGACTTAAGCCATTGCCAGTCATGGCTAATGGATATGTTGCTGGCATGTTTTCGAATGTGTATATGCCTCTAATTGGTTGGTCGTTAGTGGTGAGTTTCATCTTTGGTTTCATACTGTTTTACGTTTCGGCAGAGCATAAAAATGTGTCTCAAACAGACAATTACACAGCTGGACAGATCCCAGAAGATTGGGGTTTAACACCTGAGACTTACCAGTTCAGCTGGAACTTCTATCAACCTGTTGAGAAGCTCTTTGTGCCATTTTTCAGGATAAAGATAGATGGTTTCTTCAGAGGAATAGGAGATTGGACCAAAGCCACAGGATCAGCGATCAAGGAGATATTCGTTGGAAATGCGCAAATGTATGCCTTCTTTGCCATAGTTGGTTTGATTATATTCGTGATTGCGGGGTGGATGGCATGATTGTTCTTTTAAAACTCATTCAAGGGATTGGCGCTGGAGCTCTTTCCATATCTATTGGACTTTTATTTGTAGGAATTGGAAGAAAAATTACAGCGCGAATTCATCGCAGGTACGGTCCGCCGTTTGTTCAAAATTTTATCGATCTTTTCAAATTATTGTCTAAAAAGTCCATAAGTCATGGTTTCACATTTGATCTTGGACTTATCGCAGGATTTTCGGCCCTGTTGGCTGCTGTGGTTTTCTTGCCTATGGGTCAGATCAACATCTTTCCACACAATTCGAGTCTCATAATGATTCTCTATTTGATGACAATGGCTTATCTCGGAATGGCGATGGGAGTTTCATCGTCTGGAAACCCGAACGCTACGGTAGGAATAGCAAGAGCTTTAACGTTGACGATGGGATACGAAGTTCCATTTGCAGCAGTGATATTCTCGGTTTACCTTTTCGCTCATACAGGATCTCTAACAAATATAGTGGCTGCTCAGAGTGGTGGATTCATGAATTGGAATCTGGTTAAACTTCCCTTTGGATTTGTTGCTGCTGAAATTGCACTTCAGGGAATGCTTGGAGAAGCACCTTTCGATATGGCCATAGCACCGGCTGAGATAGCATCCGGGCCAATGGTAGAAATGGGTGGAAAATATCTCGGATTCGGAATGCTTCAACACTCCATTGGGCTTTTTCTCGAGACAGGAATAATGGTCGATCTGTTTCTTGGTGGAGGTTCTAACGTTTGGATATTCGTAATTAAACAATTTGAATTGTATTTCTTAGCATTACTGGTTAACGCAATCTTTCCACGCTTCAAAATTGAAGATGGCGTGAGCTTTATGTGGAAGGTTCCGCTCCTGTTAGGTATAGTTCAAGCGCTCATCGTGGTGCTTTGAGGAGGTGCTTTCAAAGATGTCGGAATGGGACGAGTTAGTCAACTATTTTAGGGGAAGATCAATGTGGATGCTTCATTATTGTACTGGTTGTGGAGCCATAGAATTACCACCTACTATGACTTCACGATGGGATATGGAAAGATTTGGAATAATCCCTATGGCTACTCCGAGACAGGCAGATATATTGTTAATAACTGGGTACTTATCAATAAAAACACTTAAGAGGGTAGTTTACACATACGAACAAATGTCCGCTCCTAAATGGGTTCTTGGATTTGGCTCTTGTACGATAAATGGTGGGATTTACTGGGATTCGTATGGTGTGATTCAAAATCTCGATAAGTACATACCAGTAGACCTCTACATTGCTGGATGTATGCCCAGGCCAGAAGCGATTCTTGATGCCTTTGGAAAGTTGAAGAAAATGGTTCAAAAGGGTGAAGCCAAAGGATATGAGAAGTATATTAAAAATTACGATTGGTATAAAGCCAATCAGGACAGAGTTTTTAGGCGAACTGAACCGGTTTTAAGGAAAGCAGAAGAGGTGACCAAGAGTGCTTGACTTTGTAGAAAAGTTAAACTCCATGGGTTTGGATGCAAAGCCACTTGGGAAATGGGAATTCGAAGTAACAGTACCTAAAGAGAGAGTGGCAGAGATACTTTCATATTTGAAATCTGCTGGATTCAGAGCTTTCATGGGTCTTGCGTGTGTTGATTGGATCGACGATGGGGAGTTTGAACTTGTGTACAATCTTCAATCGTATGGAGAAGCCATTCAAGCACTTGTAAAAACCAGAATTTCGCGTGTCAAACCGATCATGGACTCCATGATGCAACTATGGGAACTCTGTCAAGTTTATGAACGTGAGATACATGAATTTTTTGGTGTTAAGTTCGTTGGAAATCCAAATCTTGAACCCTTTTTCCTTGAGAATTGGTTGGATACACCACCTTTGAGAAAGGACTTTGACACGTTGGCCTACTCTCAAGAACTCTTCGAATTCAAGGAGGATGAGACTCATGGAATTGAGACCCCTGAACGTATCGAGTAAAAGTAAGTACAAAACATATGAACTTTTCATAGGTCCAAATCATCCAGGTATAGAAGGTAATTTTTCATACGTTTTAGACATGGATGGGCATAAAGTTGCCCAAGTGACGCCAGACCCTGGGCTTCTTCATCGTGGATTTGAAAAACTCATGGAAAGAAGACTTTGGACACAGAATCTTGCACTCATTCCGAGAATATGCGTGCCAGAGCCCGACATAAATGAAGTTGCTTATTGTATGGGTGTTGAGCATCTTGCTGGTATAGAAGTACCAAAACGTGCTCAGTACATCCGCGTGATTGTCCTCGAACTCGCAAGGATGGGAGCCTTCCTTTTCGGTTTCGGAGGTCTTGGAGGGGCTACAGGTCTTTATACAGCACCAAATTGGGCGTTTGGAGACCGTGATTATATACTCGATTTGTTCGAATGGTTAACTGGAGGGCGTGTCTATCACATATATCAATATCCTGGGGGAGTAAAGAACGACATTCCTGAAGGATGGCTCGATAAGCTTAGCGAATTGTTAGATTATTTTGAGTCAAGACTTCCAGAGTATGACAAATTAATATTTAAGAATCCCATTATTCAAAGAAGAACCAAAGGTGTTGGCTATCTTTCCGCAGAAGATGCCATAGAAAACGGGATAACAGGTCCTAATCTTCGAGCTTCTGGTGTTAAATGGGATATTAGAAAAGCGCAGCCTTATCTCGTTTACGATGAACTCGATTTTGATATACCAATAACGGGAGATGGAGATGCTTTTGCAAGGGCTTTGCAACGTAGATACGAAATGGCAGAATCAATCAAGATTCTTAGACAGTGTATAAAGCAAATTCCAGACGGTCCACATAGAGTAAAAATTCCCAATCCATTTCAATTTAGAGTACCTGCTGGTGCTTATTATTCAAAAGTTGAATCTTCAAAAGGTGAATTTGGATACTATTTAGTTTCTAATGGAGATGTTAAACCTTACAGGGTGTATGTAAGGGGACCATCGTACTCTGTAAGTCTTTTTTACGCTCAAAAAGCCATGGTTGGTATGAGAATTGAGGATGTACCCGTGTGGATACATACGATGGATATCTGTCCTCCAGATTTTGATAGATGAGGTGACGGCAAAATGACGATAGACGCGAAGAGAAATGGATTGGTGCCAATCAGTGCGCTCAAATATCTTTTCAAAAAACCGCACACGGTACGTTATCCTAAAGAAGATCTTGAGGTATTTCCAATTGAAGGGAATTCGCCAACTTATCGTGGCTTTCACACCAACGACCTTGAAAAATGCATAGGATGCGGAAATTGTGCTGCTGTTTGTCCAGCGAGTGCAATAACCATGGTTAAAGATGAAAACGTTGAACCAAAAAGAAAATTCGCAAAAAAATATAGGCCAATAATAGATTACGGAAGATGCTGTTTTTGTGCACAGTGTGTGGATATCTGTCCAACTGGTTCTTTGCAAATGTCCCGAGAATATATTCACACTTTTCATCCGGATCTGTCAATCGCTGTCGAAGAAGAGCCTGAAACAGTTGCCAAAAACTTTGTGTGGAGGCCGGACTTAACGCATTCTGACAATCCAGGTTATGTAAGGCTTGAAGGTGATCTTCTCAACAAAACGATAGATTTTGATAGAACGGATCCAAGAGTGGAACCAGCAAATGAAAGAAAACTCTCATTTGCCAAGTTCGTTCACACGTATTCAAGAGAAGAAGCAGAAAGGGAAGCCTCACGTTGTTTGGGATGTGGAGCTTGTGTTGAGGCATGTCCAAATCAGCTTCACATTCCCGAGTATATAAGTGCAATAGCTAAAGGTGATCCAAAAGAGTCTCTTGATTGGGTATACAAACGTAATCCGTTACCACTAATATGTGGAGAAGTTTGTACTCATCAGTGTGAAGAAGCATGCGTTGTGGGAATTCAAGGGGAGCCACTGGCAATCCGATGGCTAAAGGCTTACTCAGCCTCCAATGTTGATGATTATAGAGAAGCATTGAACATTCGACCGGCGAAATCGAACGGAAAGAAACTTGCCGCTGTAGGTGCAGGACCAGCGTCACTTTCATTTGGATATTATGCCAAACGGTTGGGATATGATGTCACGATATATGAAGCTGAAAAGAAACCTGGTGGTGCCATGATGTGGGGGATTCCCAAATATAGGCTTCCAAAAGAAGAACTCATGAAGGATATAAATGCAATTCTCAATTTGGGAATAGAACTGAGAACAAATGTAAGAATAGGTAAAGATATCTTGTTTGGTGAGTTGTTGAAAGACTATGATGCCGTGTTTGTTGGAACCGGAAATTCTAAGCCCCTGACATTGAGAATAGAAGGAGAGAATCTTCCGGGAGTAATGCAAGGATTAACCTTTATGAGACTTGTTAATGAAGAAAAGGCTCCTGATCTCGAAGGCAAGCAAATGGTAGTCATAGGTGGTGGAAATGTAGCTATGGACGTTGCGAGATCATCTGTAAGACTTGGAGCTGACGTTACAATTGTTTACAGACGAAGGATTGTAGATATGCCCGCAGATCCTGAAGAAATAAGGGAAGCTCAAGAAGAAGGTATAAGAGTCGTCGAAGCTGGAGTTCCACTTAAAATTTACGGGGAAAAATCTGTTGAGGAATTTGAATACGCCGTAGCTTCACTCGTTCCGGATCCGAAAGGTGGGAGGCCAAGACCTGTTGTGGATGATAACTCACCACGCAAAAAAATCAAAGCCGATTACGTTATAGCTGCTATAGGACAACATCCAAATCTCGATTTCTTGCCAGAGGATATACAAAAAAAGATAGGCTTTGATGGAAAACGTGTTCCGGTTGATGATTATGGAAGAACTAATATTAAAGGATTATTTTTCGGAGGCGATCTTTCAAACAGAAGACAGGATATAATAAGTGCAATAGGAGCGGGACAACGCGCTGCAAAAGGCGTGGATTTATACCTCGCATCACAGAAATAAAGGAGGAACCTGAATGTTTGAAATCCTTAAAAAGGAGCGTATAGCCCCAAAAGAATACGACATGTGGATTAATGTTCCGAGAGTGGCAGTTCGCGTTAAACCCGGGCAATTTGTCGTTATAAGAACTAATGAAAAAGGTGAAAGAATACCTCTCACGGTGGCAGATTTTGACAGAGAAAATGGCAAAATAAGGCTCATATTCCAAGCTGTAGGGAAAACTACCTATGAGATGGCCGCGATGAATGTTGGTGATACTCTCAGCGATGTGGTAGGACCCTTGGGAACTCCAAGTGAAGTGAAAAAACATGGAACAGTCATGATGATTGGAGGTGGAGTTGGAATTGCCGCTCTCTTTCCAATAATCAGGGAACTCAAGCACTTGGGAAACAAAGTCATAACGATACTTGGTGGAAGAACATCTGATCTTGTTATTATGAAAGAGGAATGTGCCAGATATTCTGACGAACTCATTATCACAACTGATGACGGTTCCGAGGGAATCAAAGGTGTTGTTACTGATGGAATGAAAACGGTCGTGAATCGTGGTGAACACATTGATCATGCATGGGCTATCGGACCAACTATAATGATGAAATTTTCCGCGTTGACAGCCAAAGATTTGGGAATTCCAATATGGGTTTCTCTTAATCCAATTATGGTAGACGGCACTGGTATGTGTGGCGCGTGTAGAGTGACGGTTAATGGAAATATCAAATTTGCTTGTGTCGATGGACCAGAATTTGATGGCCATGGGGTGATGTGGGACGAACTGATGACGCGCCTTAAACAATATAAAGAACAAGAAAAGATATCCTTGGAAAAATACTTATCAGAGGTAGGTGAAACATCGTGGCTTTGAAAATACCAAACAAAAAAACTCCAATTGCCGAGCAAGAACCTCAGAAAAGAATTCACAATTTTAAAGAAGTTGTCTTTGGTTATACCCTTGAAGAAGCCATAACGGAAGCCAATCGATGTTTACAGTGTCCAACTCATCCATGCATTGCTGGATGCCCTGTAAGTATTGACATTCCTGGCTTTATATTGGCATTGAGAAAGCAAAATTTGAGCGAATCCATAAAGATACTCAAGAATTACAACAATCTTCCAGCAGTTTGCGGACGCGTATGTCCTCAAGAAAGTCAATGTGAGGGGGTATGTACGGTTGGCCTTATGAAAGATCATGAACCTGTTGCGATAGGAAAACTTGAAAGATTTGTTGCCGACTGGGCAGCTTCTCATGAGGAAATAGAAAGGCCTCCTGAAAGAGTTGAAGAAAGTGAAAAAGGAAAAGTTGCCGTAGTGGGATCTGGCCCGTCTGGCTTAACCGTTGCCGCAGACTTGGCCAAGAGGGGATATCAAGTCAAGATATTTGAAGCTCTTCATGCACCAGGTGGTGTTTTGATGTATGGCATCCCAGAGTTCCGTCTTCCAAAGGTTATTGTTGAGCGAGAAATCAATGCGATAAAAGAGCTCGGTGTAGAATTAGAAAAAGATGCTGTAATTGGTAAAACGATCACGATTGAGGAGTTGAGATCGGAATATGACGCAATTTTCATAGGTACTGGTGCAGGAACTCCGAGATTTATGAATGTTCCTGGTACAAATCTTAACGGTGTTTACTCGGCCAGCGAATTTTTAACGCGTATTAATCTTATGCATTCGTACGAATTTCCTAAATATGATACTCCAATAAGAATTGGCAAACGTGTTATAGTTGTTGGAGCGGGTAATGTTGCTATGGATGCATCTCGTTCTGCACTTCGTCTTGGAGCTGAGAAATCTATGATCGTTTACAGACGAAGTGAAAAGGAGATGCCAGCGAGAATTGAAGAATATCACCATGCTGTACAAGAGGGAATAGAATTTCATTGGCTTACATCTCCCGTAGAATATATAGAGGATAAGAATGGAAATGTTACCGCTGTAAGATGTATAAAAATGAGGCTTGGTGAGCCAGATGCCTCGGGTAGACGTAGACCGATACCAATAGAAAATAGCGAATTTACGATCGAGGCTGACATGGTAATAGAAGCTATTGGACAAACTTCAAACAAAGTACTTTTAAACGCATTCCCTGAATTGAAATTGAACAAGCGTGGATATATTGAAGCAGATCCTGAAACGGGCAAAACTTCTGTTGAAGGAGTCTATGCTGGTGGTGACATAGTTACTGGTGCGGCAACAGTCATCCTCGCTATGGGTGCTGGCAAACGTGCTGCTCAGGCTATAGATGAATACATAAGTTCAAAGAAAAAAGTATAATCATAGTTGTTGGCACAATTCTTTGGGGTTCCTTCCTTAGGGAAGGATTTTTTATTCTTCACCGTGTGCATAAAGTAATGGGGTGTAACGATTAAGTAAAATGTGGATTCAAAAGTCTGTTAAGCTTGTTTTCGAGATAAGCGTTGTTTGTATGTATCAAAGAGC
>JALSLY010000027.1 GCA_026988035.1 Thermotogae bacterium | reverse complement strand
ATACTTGACACAACCATTTTCTATCAGCGTTCTGTAAAAATAACCGTTCCTCTCCACTAAATGTGATACACATTCCATAACGTTCACTTCATTGATCGAATTACCCGTATTCCACACCTCAAAACCTATTAACTGGAGATAAAACGGATGAAGCCTCGAGTATTTAACTATCAACTGAATAGCCGTGTCGCTTATTTTTTTACCACCTTTTTCAAAAACGCTTTTCAAAAATTCAACAGTTTCTTTCTCTGGCAAATTTTTAGAAAGATCGAATTTCAATGCACTGTTAAAGAGAGGATGCTCTCTCTCAAAAAACAATTTTTCAAGAAGAGATTTTCTTGAACCCAAAAAAACATAACTCGTGTTTTTCTGGTGTTGTATAGCAGTTCGAAGAATCTTCTCAAACTCACTTCCAAGGCGCAACATTTCTTGAGCTTCATCCATAAATACCACGAGTTTTTCATCAAGGTTTAAATCGAAATTTGAAAGTGTCTTGTAAAGGATCTCCCAAACTTCTTCGTTTGAGCTTGTCTTTAATTCAAGTGTTGCACCTGCAAGGTTTAAAGAAAAATTTCCCACATGCTCTGACAGAAACTTTTTTAAGTAATCCGTTATGCTCATGCTAAAAACAGATGAGATCTCTTCGTTAAACCTTGATATGAATTGCTTAACGGTAACAGTCGAAAAAAAATCAATCCAAATCGATTTCACATTTCTTTTCCTCAAGGAAAGTTCGACATTCTTCGCAAACCATGTCTTTCCAAACCTTCGCGGTGCGTATAAGACAAGATTATTTGAAGAGTTGATGATCTCCAATGCTTCCCTTGTTTCGTTCTCTCTGTCTATGAAAGCTTCCTTTTTGAATTCTTTCCCAATGGAAAATGGATTCTCCAAGATCTACACCTCTTTTTTCACCAACGGTGAGTCACCATTAGTATATCATTTATTTCACCATTGGTGAAATAAATTTTGTCATCTTGATCATAGAAATGTAGATCGCTAAAGACACGTATAAACAACTTTCCTGATATCGTGCCCAAAATCGATGGTAGCATTGCAATCCCACTTCTCAAGGAAGGATTAATCCCCTCTTGAGAGGGATACGCCCAAAGGACCGGGGGTGTGAGCTGGTTGAGCGAACGGGATTGTTGCAGTAGCGCAATATTTTTGTCGGCAGAGTTAGCAACGAGAGGTGGCTCGCAGAGCCAGAAGGGGTGCATTACATGTTATAATTTGGTTGATCTAACTTAGATTGTGCACGAGCACCACACGACGATCCAAATCTTCAGGGGAGTTTCAACCAACACCATTCTTTCGAATTCCATATTAGATCCTCTTTTGATTCAACAATCGGAATGAAAAAATCCTTAAGTTTATTCATCAATTGTGAAAAATTAAGATTCAAATCCAAATTTTCTCGCCTTAAAAAATTCCTCCAAAGAATCTCCTTTTCTTTATTGTTCATAAAATCATTTGAAAACACAAGATGAATGTCTTCCAAATCAGTATTTCTGTTGGTAAAAGTTTGTAAAATTGCTGATCTGGCATCATTTAGGTTGAAGTCTTGGATTGAACATAAAAAATGAATATCGTAAAAATCTTTCGCTCTGCTCGTGAGGTAATTAAGACTTACAATTATCTGCATTTTCTCTGCCAAAGCTGTTTCTAACGGATAAGCCATTATCTTAGGATCATTCCTTGATATCAGAGATGGAAAGGAAAGTTCGACAGGCCCTTTAAATATTTGATCTCCAAAACCTATGTCAAGATGTAGATTTTCCCCGGTTTTACCAATACCCCATGGTACTGAAATCCTAATACCGTTATACTTGGCGTCTTCTTTAATTATGTTTACGTGCATAAGCTTATCGCTAAAAAGTATCCCGTCATTGCATTTTATAGAAACAATTTTGCCTATTATGTTTTTTATATTATTTGGAGAATTTGAAATATTTGTTCCAGAGAAGTCAACATCTTTTGTGGGCCGCAAATCCGGCAATTTGTAAGCCAAAAACATCATAGCTCCCTTAAGTATTAAATTGCTTCGAAAGTCTGAAATTGAGAGGCGATAAATGAACCGTTCTGCAGCATATCTTTTAAGTATCCGATTGAAATTCACTTTGTTACTTTTTGCAATGTTGCGAAGTCGATCCATAACAGATGCTTCAATGTTTTTAGGTTCTTTTTTCATACATGCATCATTCCTTTTATAAAGGGTGCCATGATCTTCTCCATTCTTGTCACATGCATATATTTTTGAAGGGTGCTCATATTTCCATTAGACCAGCTAAGATAATTTTTAAGTGCTTCTATTGCGAGGTCTTCACCAAGTCTATTTCTAAATCTAAACATGTCACACACCGTCTTCTCGCGATTGTAAATCCTTATTGTACCGGCTTTAATATTTATATTTTCAAGACCGAGAAAGTACATGCTTTCTCTGAAATAAAAGAATTTAAGCGGTGGGTAATCCACATTAACTTTCTTAATTCCATTTGGAATAGCCACGTATATTTCGTTTGGTGAAAAAGTTGTAAGATCATAATAGTCCAGAGCTGAAGCAAGACAAATAACACCCTTTGGAACTGCACGACACACATCTACGAAAGTCACTGTGAGATCACCTGAAAGCTTAGATAGCCGATAAAGTCCGGGCTTCAATTTTTCAATAATACCTTCCTCAAGAAGCTTTTTAACAGTTCTCGTATGAATACCTGCTGATTTAAGATCTTTCATTCTTGCATAACCATTGTGATCTCTGAAAAAATCAATTATTTTATTCATCTTTACACCTCTGGTTCCATATTACTGTCAATATTATACAACGAAAGTTGAAAAGAACCAACCTTTGGATATACGGATTAAATTGGCATCATTTGTTAGTTCGCATTTTTTAGAAACAATCTGCATCGATTCATAAAGATGGTCTTGAAAGGAATTAACCAGCGCTTGAGGGGAATAATAAAGAAGCTTATCAAATGACAAATTACGTTTCATTCATAATGATATCTACAAGAAATGATTATTATGAAGATAATCTATGCTTTCTCTTTTTCCCATAGAATTATTACCTCTTCAAGAATACGCTTTCCTGATCTATTTTGACTTCCAAGCGATCATTCAAATAATTTTCCAGTTCTGTGAACTTAAACAAAGTGGGAGTTTCCGAATACAGTAAGAACAAAAATGTCTGAACACATCTTCTACTCAAATTATGCAAGTCTGACTGAGAAAACTCTCAAGCTTACGACGAAATCTGTGATCATTTGCTATCAAGCGAAAAAGTACAACGTAATAAATTATT
>JALSLY010000026.1 GCA_026988035.1 Thermotogae bacterium | reverse complement strand
CAGAGCTCTAAGGAATGGAAAAATAGCAGGCGCTGCGTTAGATGTTTTTGAATCAGAACCACCCAATGATACGGAACAAAAAATACTATCCATGTCGAATGTCATTGCCACTCCACATCTTGGTGCTTCCACCGTTGAAGCTCAAAAGCGTGTTGGTATGCAGATGGCTAAAAAAATTGTGGATTTTTTAAAAGAATTCCCAAGCGCATAAATCAAATGAAAATTTTTTTAGCAACCTCGAATCCACACAAGATCATCGAGATCAAACAGATAATAGATAGAAACATTGAATTTGTTCCTGTAAGCACAGGGGTAGAAGAAGACGGGAAGACCTTTGCGGAGAACGCGATAAAGAAAGCCAAATTCGCTTATGAAATGTACAATAGCCCAGTTATTGCAGACGATTCAGGGCTCGAAATAGATGCACTCAAAGGTCTTCTTGGGATAAAATCGGCGCGTTTTATGGAGGGACATCCTTACAAAGAAAAAAACGCTATGATACTCGAGTTAATGGCTAATGTTCCAGATGACAAAAGAACTGCGCGCTTCAGATGTGTGGCAGTCTATTACGATGGTAGTCCACATATCTTTGAAGGACTGATCGAAGGAAAAATTGCGAAACAGCAAAAAGGAAAAAATGGATTTGGCTATGATCCCATATTCATTCCTCATGGGTACCAAAGTACAATGGCCGAGCTCCCTTCTGATATCAAGAACAAGATTAGTCATCGTGCGCAGGCTTTCAAAAAAGTTGCCGAATATTTGGTAAAGAAATTTTGAGAGCGTTTTTCGAGGCAACTGAGCTCTGCTTCCGAGTTCAGTTGCCGTTCACTTCCAATTTTTCAATACTGTCCCACCAACTTTGACTTTCAGCATCTTCGCCACAACGGGACATTTTGCTTCGAGGAGAAAGAAAAGCCTTTCATCATGCACTTCCTCTAAACCCTCAAAGTTTCCCTGGCCTTTTGAAATTATGAGATCAGCCCTATTCCATATGCTTATAAACTCTTTTGACGCGACGTTCAAAGACATTCCGGCCATTGTAGTTCCAGATTCAATAATATCGTTCTTGTTGAATCCAACGTAGAGAGCGTCGCTTTCTGTGACATCGTTTATTATTGGTGCACTTCGAACAGCTACTTTGACCTTCACATTGAAATCACTCTCGATTTTGTCAATGAAAGCTTTGTCGAATACCACTTCTCCAGTATTATCCAACACATATAAAAGTATTTTTGCATTCAAAAGCTTGTTCATGAAAAGCGAGAAATCATCTATAGAAAGGGTAGAAAATTTTACCAAATCGACGAATCTTTGATCGAGCTCAACATTTTTTACACCAAAATCAAGATGATTGCCAAGTATAGCAGAAATAGCTAACGTTTTTAAAGGATTGGAAGATCTTCGAGCCAATTCGATCACATCACTCACAATTCCTAAAGCACTATCATTTAACCTCTTTTTCCTAAGAGCATAAAAATCTTCAATGCCCGTAAATTCTTTGATCGCATCGTTAGCAAGCTTTGAAAGTTCTATTGGCTTCATACCATAATGAGCGTTCCCAAGATTTTTAACACTTTTAATCATGGCTTCGAATTTTTGATTCTCATTTCCATCCCATTCATATAGATTTCGCCAAGCTTGCGCTAAAACACATGAAAAGCATTCGCTAAGTGCTTTCAAAATACCACCTCATTTCTTTCGTATTCACAATATTCTACACCATAGTGTAAAACGCAGCGCACAAAAAAGTGCGTTTCTTCGGTAGAAATGCTATAATTTCGTCGAGGTGAGTTATAAAATGGCAAAAATCACAGAGATTGTGGAGTCGATAGATGAATTAACACTTGAAATGATTGAAGCGGCCAAAATGGGTGATATCCCTAAGATCAAATCTCTATCCAATATCAGGCAAAAGCAAATAGATCTTCTAAAAAATTCTAAAGATCACATACCCGAGGCTATGCTTTCAAAGTTAATATTTGATTCGAAAACCTTTGATAAAATATTTAAAGAGTGCATGAAAAAAACACGTGACAAGATCGAAGAAATATCCAAAAACATCGAATATATCAGCAAATATTCGACAAGAAGTGAATTTTCTCATATAAACGAAAGGCGATGACAAAATTGAAAGAGAGTATCCAAATTCTCCAAGCTTGTGAGGATATCAAAGAATCCAACTTGGTGTTTGGAACATGGGGAAATGTTTCGGTGCTTTTGGAGAACGGCAACCTTTTGATAACTCCAAGTGGGATTCCGTACGACAGTATGCGTGAGGAAGATCTTGTAATCTGTGATATGGATGGAAATGTTTTATCAGGAAGTCAAAATCCTTCTTCAGAACTTAAAATGCACACAACTATTTACAAGTTTCGTTCGGACGTTAAAGCTATCGTGCATACGCACAGCTTGTACGCTTCGATTGTTTCTGCAGCACTTAAAGAAGTCCCTCTCCTTACTGAAGATCTTGCGATGACTATCGGTGGTACCATAAAAGTAACAGATTACAAAACACCTGGAACTCAAGAACTTGCTGATGAAGTGGTAAAAGAGCTTGGCAATGTGAATGCGGTCATTCTCTCAAATCATGGGCAAGCTGCGGTTGGCCCAACTTTGGATGATGCAATACTTGCAGCGGTAATGTGTGAGAAAGCATGTATGCTTTACGTTAAATCCCTTGAAATAAACAAGTCTCCTCGCGTTCTTTCTGAAGATGAGATCAAAAAGTTGAGAAGTACATACACAGATTTTTACAGAAAGTTGAGGAATTTCAAAGAATGAGAAAGGTATTAAAGAACTGTCTTGTTGTCAGCGAAGATCTTTCTATTGAAAAAAGGGATCTGTATGTGGAAGGTGAAAGATTAGTAGATTTTGTGGAAGGCGATATTGAAGATATGAATTCCATGATCGTTATCCCTGGTCTCATTAACACGCATACACATGCTGCCATGACACTTTTTAGAGGAGTCGCTGAGGATGTTGCGTTAGATGAGTGGCTGTCGGAGTACATATTTCCTCGTGAATTGAAGCTCACTGAGGAAGATGTGTACATTGGTAGTCTTCTTGGCTTTATGGAAATGGTTAAAAATGGGATTACCACCTTTGTTGACATGTACTTTTTTCCGCATGCTGTGGCTCAAGCGGCGAAAGATATTGGAATACGAGGAATTATCACTCGCGGACTTGCCAATGTCGATGGGCATGGATCGGAAAAACTGAAAGAATGTGAAGATTTCATTCACGAATATGCTTCTGATCCGCTTATAAAAGGAGGAGTTGGACCTCATGCACTGTACACATGTTCGAATGATTACTTCAAAGAGAGTGTGGAAGTTGCACATTCAAATAATTCCCTTTTGACATTTCATCTTTTAGAAAGCCCCTCCGAACGTAACAACTTCAAAAAGCGTTCAAACATTGAACCCGTGGATTTTCTAAACTCCATTGGCGCTTTTGACGAAAAAACCATAGTTGCTCACGGAACCCATTTGAACAATGAAGAGCTGAAACTCTTGTCTCAACACAAAACCACGATCTCATACAATCCCACCTCAAATGCAAAACTCGGAAATGGAATTGCGCCAATCCCACAAGCACTATCCGAGGGAGTTAACATCACACTTGGAACGGATTCGGCTGCCTCAAATAACTCTCTGAATCTGTTCAGTGAAATGAAATTCGGTTCTCTCATTCAGAGAGCCTGTAAAGAAGACCCAACCATAATGAAAGTTGAAGAACTTTTCAAAATGGCTACATACAATGCACGAAGGCCGCTTCCATTTGACATTGGCAAAATTGAATCTGGAATGCTTGCAGATCTCGTAGTCATAAATCCCAACAAACTTTCAACGCTCCCTAAAAAGCACTTTTACTCACATTTGGTGTATTCCTTTGATACAACAGCAATTGAAAAGGTAATGATAGGAGGAAAATGGATTTATGATGGGGATTTTTGTACCGTAGACATCTGTGAGGTGATGGAGCGTTTTGAAAAAACCGTTGATTCTATTGATTCTCGTATCTGAGCTTTTAATTGTTTTGACTTTAAGCGGGTGCATCTTGGTCCAATTTGATATAGCCAAGCTTCGTTATTTCACTCCAAAAGGTTTTTCCATGAAAACTTACAATGTGGAGATTAATCCGTCCGAATTTATGCAGTTTAAGGTAGCACTCGTAAAAAAAGTTGATGTTCTTTACGTTTCAACGCCAACTTCGGTGAAATTAGAAGCCGGAACATTTCATAACTCATTTGAAATGCACAACTTCTGGCATCGTTGGGTAAGTCAACAAAGTGGCATGTGGAAAGCCTTGGAAAGTGAAATATGGTGGTTTTCAGGCTCATTTTCTGAAAAAAAGTTAAGAGCGTGGTATTCTCAGGATACGATTTTCGTGATTTCGTCCAGTAATGACACCGTACTCAACAAAGTACGAAATGAACTCAAGAATTTTGTTTCTGCGCTTTCGGGGGTTAGATCTTGAAATACAGAGAACTTGCACCTTACTTGAGAAAGAAGTATGGCGGAAGAACGCAAAGGATTCCAATTTCACATTTTACAACTTGTCCCAATCGTGATGGGATTGTCAGTGTTGGTGGATGCACCTTTTGTGATAAAACCGGAAGTGGCTTTGCGAATAAATTTAGGAACATGGATGTCAGGACTCAATTGCTCGAAGGCATTAAACATGCAAAAGTACGCTACCACGCTACGCGATTTATTGCGTATTTTCAGTCTTTTACCAATACGTATGCTCCTTTGTCTGAACTCGAAGAGCTTTACAATTCTGCCATTGTGGACGGAGTGGTAGCTTTGGATATTTCTACGAGGCCGGATGCCTTTCCTTGTGAAGTAGCTGAGCTCTTGAAAAAGATATCAACGAAAAGAAAAATCGATGTGTTTGTGGAATTCGGCCTTGAATCTATTAACGAACACACACTTGTAAGCGTAAACAGGGGACACTCTGTTGCTGAATTTATCGATGCGATTTTTTGTGCCAAACGTTACGGTTTCGAAACAATTGCACATGTTATTCTCGATTTTCCGTCTGATACTATCCACGATGAGATTGCATGTGCTAAACTTTTATCAGCAGTTGGAGTAAACGGCGTAAAAATGCACGCTCTTTACATTGTACCAAACACTCCCATTGCACGTGATTATCTTAAAGGCACTTTTAAACCGTACAACTTGGATGAGTATGTACGGCGTGCTGTAGTATTCTTGAGTCATCTTGATCCAAAGATCGTGATCCATCGTCTCATCTCTGCACCACCCAAAGATGCAATTTGGTCAGTGAACGTGAGTGCGTCAGAGGCAAAGCAACGTATTGAGAAAGAATTAGAACGTGTTGGTAAAGTGCAAGGAAGCGACTTTAATTACTTAAATGGTGCAAGTTGGAGAAAAAAATTTGCGAGTGTATAAGAAAGGAGTATTTAACATGGATTATGTAGAAAAAATCAAAAAGGCAACAGATTTTGTGAAATCCAAAATCAACCACATCCCTAAAGTTGCAATCGTCCTTGGTTCAGGCCTTGGTTGTGTAAAAAACGCGGTTGACGTCTTCACAAAAGTTAGATACGAAGAGATCCCAAATTTCCCGGTTTCCACGGCTCCAGGTCATGTGGGTGAGATGATATTTGGAAAATGGAATGAAACAGATGTTGTATTAATGAATGGGAGATTTCACTATTACGAAGGATATTCAATGAAAGAAGTCACCATGCCTATACGCCTTTTTCAACTTCTAGGCATTGAATACTTGTTCGTCACAAACGCAGCTGGTGGGCTTAACCACGCCTTTGTTCCGGGACATCCAATGATCATCACCGATCACATAAACTTCATGGGCGATAATCCACTGGTCGGAAAAAACGTTGACGAATGGGGAGCAAGATTTCCGGACATGTCATCTGCTTACAATCCTGAACTCATCACTATAGCAGAAGAATCCTCAAAGGAACTTGGAATAGAGTATTACAAAGGCGTATACATCGCCTTTACCGGTCCAACCTTTGAAACACCGGCTGAGCTCAAAATGGCACGATATTTCGGAGCAGATGCAGTGGGAATGTCCACAGTTCCAGAAGTTATAGTAGCTAATCATGGAGGATTAAAAGTCCTTGGAATTTCATCCATAACAGATCGCGCAATTCCTGATGATCTCAAACCACTTACCGCAGAGGAAGTTATAGAGGTTGCAAACAGAACCGGCGAGAAGATCGCCAAGATATTTGAGAAGGTTCTTGACAAAATAAAGGAGAGAATTTGAATATGTTGCAAAGAACCGCAGAATACGTACTAAACAAAACTGGTGAAATTCCTGATGTTGCGATCGTCCTTGGTTCTGGTCTCTCAAGACTTGCAAGCGAAGTTGATAATATAAAGCGAATTCCATACGTCAAGATTCCTGGATTTCTCAAGTCTACAGCTCCGGGTCACGCCGGTGAACTCGTTTTTGGGCAAATCGATAACAAAAAGGTTCTATTAATGAACGGGCGCTTTCACACATACGAAGGATACACAGCAGCCGATGTGGCCTATCCAATCCGCGTTTTCAAAAAAATGGGGATAAATCGCCTGGTTTTGACAAATGCTGCAGGTGGGATAAGAACGTCTTTCAAGCCAGGAGAACTTGTTTTTATAAGTGATGTGATAAATTTCTCGTTCAGAAACCCACTAATAGGACCTAACGATGAATCTCAAGGTCCAAGATTTCCAGACATGTCCAATTCACTTTCAAAATCATGGACTCAAAAAGCAAATTACGTGATCGAAGAAAGCTTTGGAAAGCCATTGGAAACAGGTATATATGTGTCAGTTCTTGGACCAAGTTACGAAACCCCGGCAGAAATTCGCATGTTTCGAAAACTGGGAGCGGACATGATCGGTATGTCAACCATTCACGAGGTGATCGTAGCCAATCACATAAAAATGGATGTAATAGGAATATCATGTATCACCAACATGGCAGCCGGTATTTTAGATCAGCCCCTCTCAGAAAAAGAAGTTTTAGAAGCAGGAAAAAGGGTTTCAGAACGTTTCATATCGATCGTTAAAACCATCGTGAAAGAGACATGTTAAAGACACTAACAACACTTGCTTTTTCAATATTCGTGGGGTTGTGAGACATAGTGGGACTTGTATTTCCGGTATTCGTGGAGGTGAATGGAATGCGCCCATATGACATTATTTTAAAGAAGAGAAATAACTTTAAGCTTTCAAGAGAAGAGATAAAATACATGGTAATGGGATTTGTCAACGGAGAAATTCCAGATTACCAGATGGCTGCTTTTCTCATGGCTGTGTATTTTAGACACATGAATGAAGAAGAGAGATACTATCTCACGGAAATCATGGCTAAATCTGGCGACACAATAGATCTCTCACCTATCCCTGGAATAAAGGTAGACAAGCATTCTACAGGTGGTGTGGGAGACAAAACCACGTTAGTTCTTGCACCCATGGTTGCATCGTGTGGTCTCCCTGTGGCAAAAATGTCCGGCAGGGGACTTGGGCACACTGGTGGAACCATTGATAAATTCGAATCAATACCAGGTTTTAAAACAGCTCTTTCTAAAGAAAAATTTATGAACAACGTAAGAAAGTACGGCATAGCCGTTGTAGGACAAACTGCCAATCTTGCTCCGGCAGATAAGAAAATATACGCACTCAGAGATGTAACAGCCACGATCGATGAAATCTCTTTAATTGCTTCTAGTATAATGAGCAAAAAATTGGCTGCGGGGGCTGATGGAATTGTTTTAGATGTTAAGGTTGGTTCTGGAGCTTTCATGAAAGACATCGCATCCGCTACTGATTTGGCACGTGCCATGGTTAATATAGGAAGAAGACATGGGAAAGAAACCGTAGCCCTGTTAACTGATATGGATAAGCCACTTGGTCTAACAATTGGTAATGCGCTCGAAGTTGAAGAAGCTATCAATACTCTCAAAGGTAAAGGGCCAAGCGATCTCGAAAATTTGTGCGTTGAATTGGGAGCACAAATGTTAAAAATCGGAAAAATCAGCCCCGATCTTGATTCTGCAAGAAAAAGTTTGAGAAATTCCATAAGCACCGGAAAAGCACTTGAAAAATTTAGAGAACTCGTTGAAATACAAAACGGAAACCCTAAAGTTATCGATGATACATCTCTTTTGAGCATTTCTTCTAACACATATGAGGTGCTTGCGACACGTTCCGGATATGTGTATTCCATGGATGCCGAAAAAATTGGTATTTCTTCAATGATGCTCGGAGCTGGCAGAGTGCATAAAGATGATAAGATAGATCTGTCCGTGGGTATAAGACTTTTGAAAAAAACTGGAGATCCGGTGGAATCTGGAGAACCCTTGTGTATCTTGCACTATAGCCATGAAGAAAAACTTAAAGAATCTGTCAATATGGCCATCAGTGCTTACACAATAAAGGATGTGAAACCAAAATCTGTGAAACTCGTACACGGAGTTGTTCAATGATCAAAAGGATCGCTGTATTTTTTGTTGTGATAGGAATATCCTTTTTGTCGTTCGCCATTCCCATATATTTGGTAAACAAAGATGCAGCGCTATTTCTGGCAAAAGCCTCGTTCTGGAAAAATGTTCCATTCGTTGAAATTTCTCAGATCGCAACTGCTCTAAATCTGAAGTGGTCTTACAAAAATGAAATGGGCATTGTAGCTTACAATGAAAATTTCATCTCATTTAACGCTCAAAACCATACTGGTATGTACAATGCATTGTACAGAATGAGCAACGTTGCTACAAATATCCAAGTACCCTATATCTCAGTAAAAGCCATAGCCAAACTTATCGGACTTAAAGTAGTCATTGATCCAGCGGGCGTATTTTTGATCAAAAACACCCCAACTACTTCACTCAAAGGTGTTTTGTTTTATGGAAAAACCTTCACAATATTTTTCAGCTCGAGATCTCCCAAAACCACAATAAACGTTACGTCGCGTGGAATGGTTACAACTGTAACAGTTTTCCCGATTTCTTTCTCAAATAATTATATTCCCGCCAACTCTCCGCTTGTAGCTGAAAAAGATGGAATAGTGTCAGCTGTGTATCGCATAACACATATGGGAAAGCTAAAAATTTCCACTGCCGTAGGATACCCGTCTCTTCCAATCCAGGAATCCACTTCTCTCAAATTTGGAAATGGCATAAGATACAGCAGTCTCATGTTCAAAACACTTACCGGAAAGGTAGGTCGGCTAAGCCTTCTTAAAATTCCACCATCAGTTGCACAAATCAAGATTGTTTATCCCCATTCTGGGATAGGGACCAGAGAGCTTCTCAGCTCTTTCATTTCACCAACATCTGTGGCAGCTATCGGCTTTTCAAGTGAGAAATTACCGGGTTTCGTGATGTCAAATGGTAAAATACTGAGTGCGCCAATACGCAATCATCCAACGTTGGTTTGGAACGATAAAAAATTTGATATAATTGAAACAAGTCCAGTTGTAACTGTTAACATTGGTTACGTTCCATTTACGCTTGATGGTATTAATTGTGCGACCGGTGATGTGGTAATGTATACCCAAAAATATGGCCCCGAGATACCTAAAAGCAAAGAGCGAATATATTTTGACATTAACAATGGTGTAATAGTGGGTGAGAAATACATTGCACATATTAAAAGCGATAATGCTGTGGTTCTTTCTTTGACAAACAAGTACAAGTTGTTCTTAAAAACTGTAAAGCCTGGAGATTTTGTAACTTTTTTTATCTCTCTTAAAGGTATAGATCTCGAGAATATTAGTGGAGCTATTCAAGGAGATTGCCTCCTTATCTACAATGACAACAAAGTGAAATTATGGTCTTTGAAAGAAAGCAACTGCTCCCAAGAACCTAAATTGGTGATAGGCATTAAAGGCAAATCGATGTACTTTGTGAAAGTGGATCCTAAGAATAGTGAGTTGGATCTTGATGAGATCTCAAATATTCTCTTGAACCTTGGATTCTCAAAAGCTATGTGCTTAGGGAGTGGAAAAAATATTTCCATGATAGTCGGCGGAAAGGTTGTCGGCTTCAAAGGTCAAGGGTTGTACCCGGCAGAATTCGGGATAGAAATAGACCAAACAATTGGAGGTGCATAAAAGTGGCCGATACAAGAAAAAAACGTGTCATAGCATTCATAGGTCACAATGGAAGCGGAAAGACTACACTATCTGAATCTATTCTTTTCTCAAACAAGGCAATAGATAGGATGGGAAGCGTGAATCAAGGAAACACCGCCATGGATTTCGATCCAGTGGAAGTCGAAAAAAAATCCAGTATCAATGCATCGGTTTTCACATTTAAAAGAGGTGACTACACATTCTCGTTGATAGATACACCTGGATTTTCTGACTTCATAGGCGAAGTTATATCTACAACTCTTGTGGCTGAAAATGTATGTTCTGTCCTTGATGCAACAAGCGGTGTTGAAGTACAAACGGAGAAAACATGGAAGATCGCAAAGAATTATCAACGCCCGTTGTTCTGCTTCATCAACGGCATGGACAAAGATCACGCCAATTTTGATCAAACGTTCGAACAAGTCAAAAAACTTGCTGGGGAATCCGCGATTGCTATGAACTTCCCAATAGGAAATGGGTCCACTTTCAAAGGCATCGTGGATGTGTTAAGCCAAAAAGCCATTGTTTATGATGATGGAAAGTCAAAAGTCAGTGATGTGCCTGAAGATCTCAAGGACAAACTTCAAAATTACAGATCATCTTTGATCGAATCGGTAGTTGAACTCGACGACGCGTTGATGGAAAAATACTTTGCCGATGAACCAATCAGTGTTGAAGAGTTGAAAAAAACTTTATCTAAGGGATATGTCAATGGGCAAATTGTTCCAGTCTTCACAGGGTCAGCGATTCTTGGAATAGGTATTAATGAGTGCCTCGACGCACTTCAGGAGTTTGGTGCTTCTCCTGTAGATGTGAAAAATCTGATTGGTGGGCAAGAAATAGAACCCAATATAGAAGCTCCATTTTCGGCTTTGATCTTCAAAGTCGTTGTTGATCCGTTCATAGGCAAACTTACTTATGCTAAAGTCCTAACAGGAAAAATCAAGTCTGGCGATACAATATACAACGAGTCAGCAAATGCAAGTGAAAGAATTAATCACATTTACGTTCCCGCCGGCAAAAAACAAAACGAGATTAACGAAGCCAGTGTTGGAGACATAGTTGCCATACCGAAACTAAAAGAAAGCCATGTTGGGAAATTTTTGAGCGATCCATCTAACAAAGTTTCAATTGAAAACATTTTTGATTTTCCAGAACCAATGATTTCAAAATCTGTAAAATCTAAAAACAAAGGGGAAATAGACAAGATCACAAATGGTCTTGCAAGACTTGCAGAATCTGATCCTACTTTCCATATGAATTTCAATTCAGAAACTTCCGAAATAGTCGTTTCTGGGGTTGGAAATATCCACATAGATGTGATGATAGAAAAACTGAAAAAGAATTTTAACGTTGAAGTGGAGCTTGGAAAACCCAAGATCGCTTATAGAGAAACGATAACCAAAAAAGCCAAAGCGGAATATAAACACAAAAAGCAAAGTGGCGGACATGGTCAATACGGTCATGTAAAGATCGAATTGGAACCATTACCACGTGGAAAAGGATTCGAGTTCGAGGACAAGATATTTGGTGGCGCCATTCCAAAAAATTACATACCGTCTGTTGAAAAAGGCATAAGAGAGGCAATGAAAAGAGGGGTGCTTGCAGGGTATCCTGTTGATGATGTTAAAGTTGTACTGTATGACGGTTCTTATCACGAGGTGGATTCCTCTGACATAGCATTTCAGATCGCTGCAATTCAAGCTTTTAAAGGCGGAATGCAGTCCGCAAGTCCAACCCTGTTGGAGCCAATAATGAATGTTGAGATCTACGTACCGGATGAAAGCACAGGAGATGTCATGGGAGACTTGAATGCACGACGCGGAAGGATTCACGGGATCGAACCTCAAGGTAACAACTACCAATTAATAAAAAGTGATGTCCCACTTTCGGAAATGCTTGAATTTTCATCTCAGCTTAATTCTATGACGAGTGGCAAAGGATATTTCACAATGAAATTCTCTCATTATGAAGAAGTCCCAAGAAATTTGCAAGAGAAGATAATTCAAGAAAGAAAGGCAGAGCTTGAAGAAGAAAAATAAAGAAGGCAGGCTTTTGCCTGCCTTTATGGTGGAGTCGATGGGATTCGAACCCACGGCCTCTTCCTTGCGAAGGAAGCGCGCTCCCAACTGCGCCACGACCCCATATGTACGAATTCTAACACAAATATTGTTTAACGGTCAAGTAGAGGGTCTTGCTTGCTAAATTACATAACTTAGCTTGCTAAACCCGTCAGAGCAGAAAGGAGGAATTCAAATGAAAATACAGCACAAATCAAGAAATATCGAAGTCAGTGATACCATGAAAGAATACATTGAAAAAAAGCTCGCAAAATTGAATCGTATCGTGAAAGATGACAATTCTGAAGTGGAGGTCCGCCTTGCAAAAGCACACGAACGTTATACAGTTGAGATCACCCTCAAAATGAGATCCATAATAGTTAGAGCTGAAGAGACCACCAATGATTTCTACGCATCTGTTGACAATGCTGTTGGTAATTTGGAAAGACGCTTAAAAAGATACAAAGATAGATTTAGAACCCTTAAACGCGAAAGAGCTGGAAACTTCCAGTCCCAGGAAGCTGAAGAAAAAAACAGGGACAAAGTTGTTAAAATAAAAAAATTTGAGCTTAGACCAATGAGTTTAGACGAGGCTTTGATACGAATTGATATGCTTGATCATGAATTTTTCGTTTTCAGAAACATAGATGGTGACCAAATAAATGTCCTTTATAAAAGGAAAGATGGAAATTATGGGCTCATAGTTCCAAGTTGAAAATTGCAAAACTCAAAAATTAAGGGACGGTTGACCGTCCCTTAATTTGTATATATCTGGTGGAGGCGAACCACACCGCACAAATTACCTAAACTAAGGGTTCACCTCTCTTCTATCTTGATAAAGCCGTTTTTGTACAAGGTTACCTTCTTGATAAGCTGCAAAACGAGCTCTCTTTGAGAGTCGAAATCGCCTTCAAGTTTTTCTTTGTATTCTTCGTATTTCTTCCGCAATTCTTCCGCTGTTATGTATAACATGCCACTGCTTTGTAATTTCTTCAGTTCTTTGTCTATTTTTGCCAGTTCTTCCTGCAATTTTCCGGCTTCATCTTGTAACTGCTGTGCTAGCGGTGAACCTTCCAAAACGGCTTCAATAGCATTCTGAATCTTTTGCTGGATCTCCGTTTTTTTCGTTTCAAGAGCTTCAATTCTTTCTTTCAGTTGGGCATCATGCAATGCCTTTTCTGCGTTGTACCCTCTTGCCAACTCTTCAAAGTCTACGTCTTCGAGTAATACCCTTCTAATATATTCTAGTACAAAATTATCCAATTTGCGAATGGACATTCCATTGTATTCTGTGTCGCGCCTGTTCCGCCAACGTGTGCAGACGTATTGCCCTTTGTTGTGTGTTATCGTCATTGGTGAGCCGCATATGCCGCAGTATAAGATTCCTTTGCATAGCGCTTGAGAAGAAACACGAGAGCTTCTGGTTTCAGGATTAGAAGAGAATCTTGCGCGGACTGCTTCGAATGTTTTTCGATCCACAATCGCCGGCATGACACCCTCAACTCGTATTATATCACGTCTATGGGCGTGAGAGTTATGTTTAGATGTGCGCCGAAAGGTGTAAATTCCTCCGTATTTCTCTTGATGAAGCATATCAAACACCGTTGATGACGACCAAGGCTTTCCTTTCCTTGTTTCGACTTTTAGGGTCTCATTCAAGTATTTTGTTATCTCTCGATAGCTGTGTCCCTTTGCGAACATTTCGAATACCTTGCGCACGACCGGTGCTTCTTCTTCGTTTATCACATACACTTTTCGGTTTCTAGAGGCTTCCGGATCTTTTACCGTTTTCAGCGCGTATCCATACAACACATTCCCTCCAAGGTAGTAGCCTTTTTGAGCCACTTTTGTGGTTTTATCATAGATCTCTTGACGCAAGTTCTCGATGTAGAAGCGGTTTATACCGGAGATGATCCATCTTTGCAATCTTCCCGCCGGCGTAGAAGTATCTATTCTCTCCATACAAGAGATAACATATATTCCGTTCTTTTCAAGCTCTTTCATAAGGCGCTGGTCTTCTATTTCGTCACGGATAAAGCGATCGTATTTGTACACAAGGATGACATCGAATTCTTTTGCATAGGCATCTGCTATCATTTGAGAAAATTCAGGCCTTTCTTTCGCGCCTGAAGCTGTTATTTTATCCGAGTATTTTTTGACGACTTTTATTCCACCGTTTTGTGCGAAGTTTTCTATCACTTCGAACTGCGTTTCAATACTCGTATCTGATTGTTTATTCGTAGAAACTCTTGCGTATGCGGCCGCTCGTTTCATGAAATCTTCCCCTCGAACGGTAAAGACAGTTGTTTATTATCTTTAGCAACGATTTTCTTTATGAAAGCAGATTTATCATGAATTATATTAAAAAATTTATTTTTATCAGTAACAATCCAATTTTTATTATTTGAATCATATCGAAGAAGTTCTTTGTCAACGAAGGGCTTCATTATTTTTTTAAATAGGTTCCTTAAATCTCTATCTAATTGTTTGCTTAGTTCGAAAAAATTCCAATTATTTTTAAGAACATTTGAAATGTCATCCCAATTAAACTTGTCAGAATTGTTATGAGTTGAAACAACTTCCAGCAATGAATTTATCAAAATTAGTTTGACTTTTGAATTTTTTCCTCTTATAGTAGATTCATCTAAGAGTACACTGAAAAATGCTTTATAGCGGGCTTTAATAGTTCTGATTTTATTAGATATCTCTGGTGGCCTTAATGATTCTCCATACATAACGATTTGAACAGCACTTTTAACTTTTTTTATTCCAAGAATTTCATATTTATTTTTCTTTGTGCGGCAAATGTTATCTATTGTGTCGTTAACTTTATGGAGTACCGTATCATCTCCTAACACAAAAAGCACCATAAAATCTTGAGGAGCTTTTGCATTTAAAATTCCACATTGTATAAGTTTTTCTTCTGAAAACGAATTAAGAAGTCTATTAATCTGATTGTTGTTTTTAAATTCATCAATATGCTTGCTTTTTAATTCGCAAATCCATATGTAATCGTATTCGAAATACTTAACTATAAGATCAACTGGAGCTTCACAATGATACTCTAAAAATATCTCTGGTTTTTGCTTCATATCAAAACTACATTTTTTAAGTACACTAAGCCATGCATTAAGCACTTGATAATCTTTCAAATGTTTTTGCTCCTCCTAACTTTTATTAAGTCAAGAATTATCTTGCTTTGAAAGATCTTCTTCTATAATACCAGCATTTGGATCTATAAAACGCCTGAAGTTACTTACAAATCTTTTTATTGTATTAGTGCAAGTATTATTATAAAGATAGAGGCTTACCCGGTTTCTCGTAACATTATTTATTTTTTCATTACTACAAAACTCTATGCCGATGCCTTTACCTATATGCTTGTCAAAAGCAAAAGAATAAATATAGTTTTCTTCTTCTTCCATTGGAATCCCCCAAATACGGAACGGCATTCTACCAGAAAGAACTATTTTTGAGACTTTATGGATGTCTATTTCTTTGTCAAAGTACACATCTATCGGTGTTGGAAGTTGATCAATTGAAAATCTTATGTGCATTCCTTCTTTGTCACTTTCATAATCCGGTACTTTCGCAACGTATTTTTCAAGCCTATTGAGATTCTCTTCATAGTGACTTTGAATTTCTCGAACTTTGTCAGATACAAAATCAAAATCTTCTCCCCAAAAAATCGTTTTTCCAGAGTAGTAAATATCCAGTGTGGTGTAATCAGGATTTCCGCCCTTCCAAAATCTACGATTATATATGGGATATTTCTTCTTAACTTCTTCAAGAATTTTTTTTCTTGTTTCTTTACCCCGATTTTCAGTAGATTTAATCTCAAACACAGAATAATTATTATACTCGGAGAGTATATTTTCACTTCTAAACTTAGCGCCTATGAAATTAGAAACGTTTTCTGCATCTTCATTGTCAAGCCACATAAAATCAAGAATTGTTTGAGATTGTATGAGTTTCTTTAATCTGTTATCAGTATCTGAGCTTCTTCCAAGAGAAAAGAAAGCAACAAATCTTTCCGAAGGATAAAAAAAACCAAAATCAAGATATGCTCGAAATGATTTGTTATGAGAATCCTCAAACTTCATTTCAATAAGAGACCCTGCTTCAGCTTCATTAACAGAAATAGAATTATCCTCCTTTTCCCGAAGCTCTTGGAAAATCCGCTCATATATGGAACTATATGCATAATGATTGTATGTTTCAAGAACATAAAGCTTTGGTGTAGTTTCATTCAAGTCAAATTTTCGCATTCTTCTTGCTTCAAGTGCTTTTCCCATAGTAGTTCTTATATAATCATAAAGTTGCATTCGATTTGCAATGTAAAGCTTTTTTTTGTTCATTAAGCATCACTCCCGATGCTTAATTATATTATAAAAATATGTTTTTGTCTTTCTTTTTCTAATTTCTTAATATATCGCATTAAATGAAAATCCATTTTTCAATCAAACACCTTGGAATTCTCAGCAAAATTTTATTATTTAAGCTTAAAGTATTCTATTGCCTCTTCAGCTGTCAGACATCTTTTTAACTCCAATTTTTCTTGTGTGTTTTCTACAATAGAGAAAATACTAAACTTACCTTCATTTTTGCAAATTTCATACGTGGATTTTGTATTCCCGTCTTCGAACACATAATCAATACACTCATCATTTTTTAAATTGTTTAAAATATTTGCTAACTCTTGATTCATAGATTCCATCATTTAAACATCTCCTTTTTTCTCACTTGATGCTGTTAAGTTAAACAGCTGAAATGTATCAAAACATTGTTAAATACCGAAAGGGAACATTTCCCCCTATATTTTGAAGGAGGCGATACCCATGCTTAAATGCCATTACTGCGGCTCTACCTTTATTTGGAAAAACGCCATCTCATCGATTTTTATTGTTTATGAATTTTGCCTTTAAGTTTCTTGATTTCAGATAAGAACTTTTCATATTTTTGGTTTCTTCTTTTCCCTCCCACTACGACTGGATGGACATTAGGGGGTGCCATGGGATGTAAAAGCCATCTTCGCTTGTTGTGTATTCTTCAACGGGGCTGGATGGATCTGATAAGTTATAGATGACCAAATTACTATCGGCATAAGTTATCAGCTTATTCTTATATATGATGGAATGGCTACTCAATTTCATGTTTGGAAGTGTTGCTTCTATGTAAGCCTGAGTAGGCGTAGCAATGTTGATTACATCTACTCCTTTTTGAGAATCATAGGCGTAGAGAGTATTGTTGAATCCATTCAAAGCAAAACACGTACCGGCTGTAGGAAGATAATAGAGTGAAGTGGCATTTTGAGTTTTGAGAAAATATAGGCCTTTTTCTGTTCCAAAATAAAGATATTGACCTATAACGTGAGGATCGTATATATCACCGTAGAATGGAAGGGCGATTGTAGATGTTGAATTTGCTGCGGGATTATATATAAGAATGGCATCATCGCTCTCATATTTTTTTTGATTGTAATAACCATAAAAAGTATAAAAAACGCCATTTTTATCAACTGCGCTATTGAAGAAATGAATAGATTGAATTGGACTTTTAAACACAAGTGAACCATCTGAGGAGTAAACAAGAAATTTATCTTCTGTGTTTGAGAAAAGCGCAATTTTATTATCACTAAATCCTACAAAATGCAAGTAAGAATTGTAAGCATCGGGAATGTCAAAGCTCCACTGAGATTTCATAAAATCTGATTGTTTTATAGAGTATCCTGTGTAAGCCCAATAATTACTATATTTTTTAACTGTTAAAAGCTGGTCGTTAGAAAAAGCGAGTGGATACTCATATTTTCCAAGATTGATTTTATTGAGGATAGTAGCAGAGTAAGTATCAAATTGAATGAGTTTAACTCCTCCATTATAACTTGCCGTTACTACATTAAAAGAAGAGTCTGTTGATGGTGGTTGAACATTCATACATGCTGACAGAGAAAAGATCAACGCTCCTATCATGATAGATAATAAAACAAATTTTTTCATTCCATCATCCCCTTTTATGGAAAACTTTGTTCATATTATCCAAGAACGGTTACAGTCACTTTGCCAATTTTAGAGCGTGGGATGTTGAAGAGAATATCAAACGAACCTTTGCCATATGATTGAATAGTATTGGGATTAGCATAAGTAGATTCCATATCTATCAAATTCATTTGCTTGTCATATACTTCAACCTCAAGGGACACGCTTTCCACAGGTTCATTTGAATCATTATATATTATGCCCTTTACTTCGCTCCATTTAGAACTCCCGGTATAGGCCGTAGTAACGTATTTAAGCACAATCGGCCCACGATGTCCTAAGATGGATGTATGATATTGTTTGTCGTAGGTTGATGTTGATAATAAAATAGTTTGAGTGTCGGTAAAATACCCGATTTCTATGACATTTTTTAGATCATGGGTAAGAAACAACGCCATTTTGATTCTGTCGTTGAGAAACATTTCTAATGTGAGCGTTTGATGATTTACCATTGAAATTATAGTGTGCCATTCGTCAGTTTTTACGAGTTTTAATACGTTAAGAGGAGAGCCGGTTGTTTTACCGTTTTGTATGAATATATATGAATAATTTGGTAAATTCTGAGAATTATTCGAAACAATTGAATCTGCGACTTGGGAAATGATTGAAAAAGTCTTTGGAATATACGAAGTACCAGCAAATCCAGCAATTGTCAATAGCATGATTATGCTTGCCACCACTGATAATTTTTTCATCTTAATTACCCCCTTACCGTTTTCCTTCCCTTCAACTGTTTCATGCTTTCAAAGCGTGCGACTACCACGCCTACTATTTTACATTCTTCGTCCCATTCTTCGGCTGGAATGATAATATCGTCGTACTCCGGATTTATGGAGTGCAGGACGACGCTTGTTTCCTTTTTGAAGAACTGCTTGCACACGCCGTCATTACCGTTAATAATAACAATCGCAATTTCTCCGTTCTCTGCGGTGCTCTGCATATGCACAAGCGCCAAGTCGCCTCTATTTAGCCGTGGGGACATCGAATCTCCGTTAATTACCAATGCAAAATCAATGCCTAGCTTGCGATAAGGCTCGGGGACGTCCATCCATCCTAACGCTTCTTGTATAGCAGGGACTGGTTTACCCGCCGCAACTCTTCCAAGAATGGGCACGCGTCCTACAAACGCAACCATATCTTCTTGGATATTGATTTTGTCTTTGATTTCAATTCTTTTTGGCGGTGTGGGATCATCTGTGTTCCCAAGAAGGTAATCGACGGAGACATTGAAGAATTCCGATAGCTTTTTAGCTATTTCAATTGAAATGCCACGCTTTCCTGTTTCTACGAGTGATAATGCAGGACGACTTAAACCAATTCTCTTGGCTAGTTCGGAAGCTGACAACCCCTTTTGTACCCTTAGTTGTTTAATTCTCTTTCCAAGTAACTCCTTGTTAATCATCACCATATTCATATTCTATCATCTCGTTTACTTAATGTAAATAGTTTCTTAAAGTAACCTTATCATTTCTCTATTTACTTTTAGAAAATCTAGTGGTATAATTTTCTCACAGAAACATAATACCAGAAAAGGAGGTGTCTTATAGTGAATAAATTAAAAGAATTTCGCCTTTCAAAAAAATTACCTTTATACGAATTTGCAAGATTAACTCACGTGAGCGCAGGAACTATTAGTAAATTAGAACGCACAGGCAACGCCCCTACTTATCTTATAGCAAAACGTATTGCCGAAACATTTAATGTTGATGTTAATGAAATCTTTCCAGAAATAAATCTTCATGTAGGAAGGTCTCGCAAATATCCAACTGCATTTAATCCATTAAGAGAGTTGCGTTTTAAGAAACAAATAAGTCTTCGTGAATTAGCAGAAAACGTTGGTGTCTCTGAATCATTAATTTTTAGATACGAAACTGGCAGTCGCAAGCCTACCTATAAAATTGCAAAGAAGATATCTGACTTCTTCGGTGTCTCGGTTGAGGAACTCTTCCCTCAGTTCAAGGATAGCACGAAGAAGGAAACCCCCACGGGGGTGTAAG
>JALSLY010000025.1 GCA_026988035.1 Thermotogae bacterium | reverse complement strand
TACAAGAGCCAAAAAGATCTGTCCTCCAGAGGCTGAAAAGATAAAAACTCGTGCAAACAAGAATGCTGAAAAGAGAATTCCTCCTATTCCAATGAGATTTCCTTTGACCAATTCTCTTACGCCTTCCACTCCAAAGATTATTGCAAACAGTATGCCTATAAAAATTCCAAAGGTCAAGTTCATTACCCCAAAGATCGAAAGAAAACTCAGTATACCAATTAAAATCAAAAATATGGAAAAGGCTTTCATTTTTCTCCCCTCCCGAAAAAGTTATCGATATCCTCTTGAGAATATCCAAGAGTTAGCATTAGTTCTTTAACTTCATCTGGCGTGGCCCTTTTTGAGTCTATTATTTCTCTAAAAATGCTCATACTTTCATCTGATTCCTCAGCTTGTACTTTGACACTTTTGTCTTTTCCAAACTTGAATTTTGCATCACCGGAAACACTTTTGAATTTCAAAATCGACCTTGGTTTATTTCCAATATCAAAGGATGCAGATGAAACTTTACCGGAAAAATGCCTTTCCCCGTCTGCTCGTATGTCGCCACTAACTGTTGAAAATTCAACGTGAACCGATGGCTGTGAAGAGTATGAAATATATGCGTCACCAGAGACTGTTTTTATCTCTATAGAGTTTGTTTTCGGATTTACATCAAATGCGGTTATATCTCCGGAAACGGTTTTGAAATAAGCTTTTGAAAAGTTCAACCGCTTCAGTTTTACGTCACCAGATATGCTATGAATGGCAATGTCTTCAAGCGGTGAGAGAATTCCGGATATATCGACGTCACCACTTGTTGAATTGATCGTGATAGACTTTGTTTTTCCTCCATAAATTGTTAAATCACCAGAGACAGTCTTTACCGATAAGCTTTTTAGATCGATTTCGTCGAAATAAACATCGCCGGATGTTGTTTCGGCTTTAAATGAAACAGAACGTGGGATATGGACTTCAGCTCTTAAAACCTTTGGACTTGATATTCCGAAGATCGAGATAGAAGAACGTCTGGAGAGAAAAATCTCCACAGTGTCTCCATACATCTTTACTCTTGGCTCGTAATTTTCGACATCGTTTTTGAATCCAGATACCTCCGCTTTAATGGAGATTTTTGGCTCATCACTTGATATGATTTTTAGGTCTGTAGAGACAGCATAAAAGGCCACATTTTGAATCCCGCGCAGTTCTTTCTCGAATTTTTTAATCTCCTTCATTCTTTTTCTCTCCTTTCAGTAAGGATATTGCTGTAGCAGCGTCTATTTCTCCGTTTTTGACTTTCTCAAGAATCTCTCGTTCGTTAATTTTTTCTTCTTTCACGTCGTAACCGAGAAATTTAACGATTTCGTTCAAACGATTTCGTGCAGTTGGATACGATATTCCCAATTCCTTCTGCACTTCGCTGAGATTCCCACGATTTTTCAAAAATATTTTGACGAATCTCATTTGCTCTTCAGAAAGACTAAAGAGCTCATCTATCTGAAATCTCCCAGTTACTCCTGTACCACACGCTGGGCATTTCAGTGCCACTACGTCCATCTTATGCCCACAATACGGGCAACGAGTCACGATAGATATTTCGATCACCTCCTTAAGAGTTCTCGTGTTAACTTTATACAATCAAGATATTTTTATTTCTCATTCAACTTTATTAAAGTATAAATCAAAATATTTGATTTGTCAAGTGAATATTTTAAACAATAAAGAATTAACAATCAAAAATATTGAAAATCCTTTCTTTTGAGCGATGTATGTTAAAATTTTCAACGTGGCAATTCCGGAGGTGCTCAAATGCTATCAGGATACATCTATGTGTACTCAGCAATTGTAATTTTTTCATCTATCGAAGTGATTTCGAAATTCATTAGTGTTTCAATAGATCCTTTGAACCTCTGGCTTTTTAGGATGATCTTTGCCATTTTGGTTTTTATTCCATTTGTGAGGAAAAAATCGTTGAGGAATTTGGAGCGCCGCGATTGGTTTAATTTAACTTGGCTTGGTGTTTTCACAGTTGGGATAGGGACAAGTCTCTATCATGTTGGATTATCACATATAAGTGCGGCAGAGGTAGCGATCGTATTCAGTTCGAATCCTCTATTCGTGTTATTGTTTTCAAAGCTGATTTATAAAGAAAGATTTCCATTAAGGGTTTACTTAGGTATGAGCCTTGGATTTATAGCTGTGATTGTGACTTCTTACATCCCGGGTCAGTTTTTTCACGATTTGTACTCCCTTCACATAATCGTATCTGCAATTCTTTTTGCTCTTTACACTGTTGTAGGACGAGTGATTTCTAAGAAAACGTCGAGTGCCACGCTTAACAGCATTTCATTTGGAATAGGTATAATAACAGTACTCTGTATCATGAGATATTTTCATGATACAATTCAGCTTTCAGTCCGAGATATTCCGTACGTTGTGTATCTTGGAACTGTTGCAACTGGTGTGGCTTATTTGCTTTTCTTCAAAGGTGTGAAAAAAATAAGCGCCAGCCTTGGTTCTATGTCATTCTTTGTAAAACCGTGGCTTGCTGCTTTTTTTGCATTTTTAATCCTTGGGGAAAAGTTCACTCTGAGAAGGGACATTGGGGGCGCACTTATGGCACTTTCGTTGATAATGGCCTACTGGCCATCGAAAAAATCGATTAAAAATTAGCCGCTTTAATTGGATTTTTCATCCGTTCAAAACTCACTATTTTTCCACTATCTATTCTTAAAACCGCTGTTGCGTATTTTACTATTTTATCATCATGAGTGACGATCACAAAAGTTTGATGATTTTTTTCATTCAAGCTTTTCATGAAATCCATGACCATAAAAGAAGTTTTTGTGTCAAGCGCACCTGTAGGTTCATCTGCCCATATTATTTTTGGATCCCCAGCAAGTGCTCTTGAAACTGCTACTCTTTGTCTTTCTCCACCACTTATTTGAGAAGGGAAATAATTGATTATATGTTCAAGCCCATGTGCTTTTAAGACCTCTACAGCCTTTTCATATGCGCGTTTTTCTGACCATCCACGGGCAAGCAGCGGAAGCGCGACATTTTCTTTCGCTGTTAGAACGTTGATGAGATTGTACGCTTGAAAAACAAATCCCATGTTGTTTGCACGGAATTTCGTTTTCTCATCGTCAGAAAGTTTTGCCAGATCTACACCATCTATTAGTATGGAGCCAGATGTGGGATCATCAATTCCAGAGAGGCAGTTAAGCACTGTTGTTTTTCCGCTTCCAGAAGGCCCCAGAATCATGAACATATCCCCTTCTTCAATTTCGAAGCTCATGCCCTTGACCGCTTCATAGAGAATTTCACCGGTTTTGTATACTTTTCTTAGATCCTTCACCACGACAAGTGCCAATGTGATCGCTCCTTTATTCTCTTTTGTATGATTTTACAACATTCATGTCCAAAAACATAGCGGGGATTAAAAAATTACTGTGGCTATTTCATTCGTTATTTGGATTTTTTGGTTTTACTCTGACTTGGCTGACAGTAGCGTCTGAAACGGAAATAGGAGTAAATATTAAACTTTGCTTTGCCTTTATCCGATAATATCATTGGGAGATGAGGTTCCATGAAAAAGGGTTATTTGTTAGTGACTGCTTTAGTTTTATTAGCAGCTGTTGCGATATTCGTAGCTGCTATTACTTCTTTCGTCTCTAACACATCATCTCTTAGAGTGTCGAAAGAGAAATTATTCATGGCCTCGAACGCTTCCATGAATGGACTGCAAATGGGTACGTCGTATATAGCGCATTTTGCAAACTCCATCGGAGGATTTAATCTTGATTTTAATGGAGTAGGAAGCACTTCTTTTAGTTCAATTTCTTGGCTTCAGACAAACACATCTAATAATTATTTCACTTCCATATATTCATCCGTAGATGGAGATGCGTGGAAATCCGCATTGTCTGTTTTAGCTACGGATTCAAATGTTTTATGGCTTAACAAAATCCCACAAGTGGAAAGTCTGTTTGATTCTCTTCAAGCTTCGGGTATCTTAAAAGTTATTCCAGACGTTGTTGTAATTCAAACAAAAATTCCTAATACCAACATAAACAGTGTATACAGATATTTTATAGTAGCTCGTGCAGTAGTTGGAGGAAAAAGTGCCTATTCAAGTGGATTTGTGGTAGCAAATTCGCTGAACAAGTACCTGTATTTTACAGATATTGAACCGTCAAACATATACTTTACCACAGGAGAATTAATTGATGGACCACTTAGATCGAATGATGTGATAAATATAGACGGTAACCCAGTATTTAACGGATTTGTTCAGGCTAAGGGTTATAACATTACTCCGGGAAGTTCACCCGTTTTTAGTAGCGGATATGAAACATTAAGCGCCGAAGACATTGCCAAGATGAACATGGCAAAAATAGCATCGTATTATTCTTCAGAAATAAATTCGGAAGTATCGGCTCCAGCATCGATAGAATCTGCCGTTCAAAGTGGTTCGAGCTTTCCAATGGGAATTGATCTTTCAGGTCTTAACTGGAATTCGTACGGATTTGAAGAACAAGGTAGTTGGTTTAACTGGGAAAAAGGTGGTTATTATACGCCTTCACGTTTGGCATCAATGTTTCAGCAAGATCTTGATAATTGGTTGAATGATAACGGGCTTTCTTACAGTGATCTCCCTCAAAACGTTCAGGACCAATACCAAAAAGCCTTCGATGCCATTAAGTCTATAATGCCAGCTGTAAAGGTTACATTTGACTCAAATGGAAATTCAAAGACTATGAACGTTTATTATTCCGATACTCCTATTGTTTCAAACGTTATTGCTGCAATAAATGAACTTATAAACAACGATTATTGGTTGTGGTACTGGTGGTATAATGGTCCGGATTTTAGTGACGTTTTATATGTTTTGGATAATGTGAAAAGTAACGAAAACATTTGGAATCAGCTTTTCACGATAAATCCTGTTAGCAATTCATCTGTTCCGGGTACTGCTACGTTGACCCCTGAAGGAAATGACGCAGCAACCCTCATGGGATTATCCTCACCTTCTCCAATTAATTTTAATTTTAACGGCGTTTTGAAGACATCATCAGATTTGTACATTAGTGGAGAGAAAAATCAGCAAGGTAGCAACGATAAAACTGCGTATGTTTCTGGAAAATATACACTTTACACAACCCAAAGTGCTTACATTCAATCGAGGGTCGTTTATAATGACGCTAACACACTTTTCAGTGCCTCGAATTCAAATTGGTTAGTTTCCGAAGTTTCAACTTCTATGATCCAAGAATTGAGAAATTCAACATGTAATGACTTTCTAAACATTGTTGCCAACGACGATGTTACATTGACAAGTGATGTTCCAGATAATATGAAACTCATGGCAAGTGTGTATGCTTTTACCGGAAGCTTTTCTTATGAGGACTATGATAATTATTTATATGGGCCAAAAGGGCAATTGTTTTTATATGGTTCTCTCATGCAACATAAACGTGGACCAGTTGGAACATTCAACCCTTATACGTATGAGAACATAAGCGGTTTTTACAAAACCTACGCTTTCGATTGGCGTATTCTTGGCGGATTGCCATCAAACATGTATGGGACACCTTCTGCGAAAGAAAAGGCGATACTTCTGTCTGTGAGGACGGTGTACTGATGAAAAATGGGTTCACGGTGGTTGAAGTTTTGATATCCTTGGCAGTCGGTTTCATAGCTTTAGCCATTATAGTTATTGCCATGAATCAATTTAGCATAATAGGGCCCAGAGCACTTGCCAAGGTAAATCAAGCATCTAAGGCTATGCTAATAGATGAGAGGTTACAATCCCAGCTTATGAAAATGGGACCAAACGCGAAGGATATAAATCTTGATACGAACACAATATGGTCTCCTTACATCTCATATGACATAGAGGTTCCATTTAGTAAAAACTATTATTTTTCGACAACTCTGCGTGCGACCATCACCATGGATGGAAGTTCGATAATTTTGTTATTCAAAGACAAAAATGATTCACTATCTCCAATTCAAACAGTGAAAATTGCGAGTGGAGTGAAGTCTCTGGACTTTCAATATGAAAGTGGAACGGTAAAATACAGGCTTGTGCTTTACAGCGATAGTGTGACTTCTACTTTTATATCGGCGGTAACAACTATGAATTTGAAGTGAGAGGATGAAAATGCGAAACGGCGCGTTGCTTGTGGAAGCTATAGTGGCAATGGTTATCATTTTAATAGGAGTAATGATGGTAATGGCGATAACATCTGCCACGATTGGCCGTAGCGATAAAAGTATATCTATTGCTAAGTTGCATGATTTTGAAGAGTACGTTTCTCAATACATACTTAGACAGGGAATTTCTGCGTCAGCTTCTTCTATAGAAAGTGCAACAAGCGATATAAACAATTTTTTTGTTGGGACAAACACGTCTTATATGAAACTTGTTGATATTACTGTTGAACCAACGATAACTCAAGCAGACATCACAGTTAGACCTGTTAAATTCATGGTCAAAGCTGGAAATGTCATAAGGATAGATACTGTTGTCGTACAAGGTGGTTATTGAAAATTAAACCAGTTCAACTAATTTTGATGGAATGTCGCCTAAATCCAAAACGTAATCTGCGAGTCCTTCATTAACCACGGATTTAGGCATTCCATAAACAACAGCCGTGTTTTTTGACTCCGCTATAGTTGTAACTCTTTTGCGTTTAAAAGCTTTTAATCCTTTAGTTCCATCTTTCCCCATTCCTGTGAGGATCACACTCAACACGTTAAGATTGAGCTTTGCTGCACTCATAAGTGTATAATCAACAGCAGGCTTCACACTGTTCATTTTTGGACCATCCACTGGAGCCAAAATGATCTCTCCATTGTTTTTTGCTACTTCTAAGTGTTTGTCCCCCATAGCTACATAGACGTTTTTGGGGCGTGCCGCGGTCCTTTCAGTGACTTCGGTAACCTTTATTTTTGATACTTCATCAAGTCTTTTGGCGAGCGTGGCGGTAAATTTGGGAGGCATGTGTTGAACAATGATTATTGGCAATGGAAACTGTGATGGGAGACGGGGAATAACATTATCCAAAGCTCTTGGACCTCCAGTGGATGCTCCTATAATCACGAGGTCATATCCTGTTTCTCGTTCAACATACGAAATACTTACTGGTGGTTTCGAGATTTTTTTTAAGGTAGGTTTGTAAGAAGTGGCAAGAATGATCTTTTCTGCCAATTCATCTGCTACATTGCTAAAATCAAGGGAAATCGCACCACCTGGTTTTGCCACAAAGTCAAATGCACCAAGCGAAAGTGCTTCTAAAGTAATCTTTGCATCTTTTTTTGTTAAACTGCTTACCATAATAATGGGTAGTGGAGCAGTTGACATGATGGTTTTCAAAGCTTCAAGGCCATCCATAACTGGCATTTGAACATCGAGTGTTATGACATCTGCAATTTCCTTTGATGCGATTGAAACCGCATCTTTTCCATTTCTTCCTATGGCTACTACATCGAAGCCGCGTTCTTCGAGTGAATCACGTATAATTTTTCTCATAAAGGCCGAATCATCAACGATTGCTACTTTTATCTTTTTTATTTTCACTTTTTTCACCACCAAAAATTGATATAAATGCTATTAATCCAAGGTACAAGAAAAGCACGATATCGGCTAAGACAGATTGATCTGTTCCAGCTTTTTTCCCAAAGACTATCAAAGCAACGATCACCGCAAAAACCGCAGCTGTGAGCACTCCCCCAGCTGCGATATCCTTCATGTGTTTTATCGATACATGGTACTTTGGGCTTATGAAATTTAGAAGTTCCTCGAAAAATGTATTCAACGCCTCGGTTATCAAAACAAGTGCGATCGCCAGGAATATCCATAGCATGCTATCCATTCCAATATTCAATATCATTGATAAGATAACAACAGATAATGCAGCAAGAAAGTGAATTTTCATGTTACGCTCTTTTCTGAAAATGTGAGCCATTCCAGAAAACGCACATGCGAAGCTTTGTAAAATATTACGATTTTTCATTCGAAAGCTGAACTTGTGCCCTTTGAATAGGGTATTTTCAATTTTTCTCTTAAATTGTAAACTTTTTGGGAAAGTTGATAACCTTCCTCAAGTGCTTTCAGGTTCCGATCAGCATATTTTTGGGGAACATGCTCTAAGACAGCCTTTTTCAAATTATCATAACTCACGATCTTTGTTGTTGATGCTACAATTCCAAGATTGATCACGTTTGCAAAAACTCTGTTGTTAAAGAGTTCCTCAGCTCTTTGGGTAATAGGTAGAGCTATCAATTTTTTGGTCACACTCTGAATGAACCGTGGTATTTGACCGCACATGGATGTGTCAACAAAAAGTATGCCGTTGTTTTTTAAGTATTTAGCGTGTGTTTTCAGTCCAAGATCGTGCATGGCGAAGATCATATCGAATACTTTCGCCTTTGGGAAATCAATTGGTTCATCGGAAAATAACACATCACAAAGAGTAAGACCACCTCTAACCTGTGCGCCATAAGATTGAGTTTGTATTACCCATTTTCCATCTTTGACAAGCGCATCAGCCAAAATTGTACCCATCAATATGTTTCCTTGTCCTCCAAGACCAGTGATGCGTATGCTAAAAGGAGTGACCGTAGATAAAGATGAATAAACATCAGTTTGCATTACTGGTTACCTCCAATCTTTTTTGAAGCTTTGCGTATTCTTTGACGTATCCGGGTCTTTCTATTTCCACAAATTCCCCAATAATTATCTTTTCTTCAAGCTCTTCTGGTTTCATGGTCTTAGCTTTGGCAAGCGGTATGGCGTTCTCTTTAAAAAATTGAAGCATTCCTGAGCCGCTGTCAACTTTGTTGTACCTACCGTAATATGTTGGACATTGAGTGATTGCATCAACTACGGACATTCCTTCGTGTTCCAACGCTTTTTGTATATATTTAACAAGCAATGCATAGTGAAAAGTTGTAGCTCTTGCAACATAGGTGGCTCCAGAAGCTTTTGCAAGTTCAACAACGTCGAATGGCTTTTCTATGTTTCCGTATACCGATGTTGTAGAGTAAGAATCGTGAGGAGTAAGAGGGGAATACTGGCCTCCTGTCATTCCATAAATGTTGTTGTTGTAAAGGATCACGGTGAGATCCATGTTTCTACGACATGCGTGGATAAAGTGATTTCCCCCTATTGCTGTGGCATCACCATCACCAGTCATAACTATAACTTTGAGATCAGGTCTTGCGAGTTTGACACCAGTAGCAAAAGGAATGGCCCTTCCATGTAAAGTATGCATTGTGTTGAAATCTATGTATCCAGTTGCTCTTGAGGAACAACCTATTCCAGAGATAACCGCGATATCGTCTTTATTGTAATTAAGATTCTTTATCGCTTCAATTGTCGCTTTGAGAACGATTCCATTTCCGCATCCTGGGCACCACACAGTTGGCATGTGGTTTTCTCTGAGGTACTGCATTGCTTCACTCCTATTCACCAAGATTCACCTCTATTCTTTCAGTTAAATACTCGCATAACGCTGCATCCAGCGCTTTTAACCCGTTTTTTGTAACAGATGAAACGGGTAGAAACTTGTCAGCGCCATAAAAAGCTTTTTCTATATCGGCGATTTTTTTTAATAATTCGGCTTTTTTAAGTTTATCGATCTTAGTTGGTACTATTGCTACTTTCTCGCCTATGGAGATTAACCATTCAAACGCATTTAGATCGGAAAGCTGTATGGGAATACGTGAATCTATAAGTAAAAAAATTGCCCGCCTTGGCCTGTTCAAATTGAAATAGTTGTTTATCAACCTTTCCCATTTGTTTCTTTCGGTTTTTGAGCTTTTGGCATAGCCATAGCCTGGAAAATCAACAAAATAATAAGAGTTGTTCACCTTGAAGAAAATCAAGGAGCGCGTTTTTCCAGGAGTTGAACTTATTTTGGCGAGTTTTCTTCCAAAGAGAGCATTCAAAAGTGAGGATTTTCCAACGTTTGACCTCCCGATAAATCCAACTTCACCCTTTAGAGCTTTAGGAAAAGCTTTTTCTATATGAGCATCCACATCAAATTCAACTTTTTTTACGAACATCGTTGACTCCTATCGCAATCTTCAAAACTTCCTCGACGTTTGAAACATAATCGATTTTCATGCCGGAAAGCACATCTTCTTTCATTTTCCGCATCATTGGTTCATTTGACCTCGGGACTATTATTTCCCTTATACCCATCCTTTTCGCGGCAAGTACCTTTTCCCTAAGTCCACCTACGGCAAGTACATTGCCATTGAGCGTGATTTCGCCTGTCATGGCAATGTCATTTCTGATAGGCTTATTCAGAACCACAGAGCAAAGGGAGGTGAGAATGGTTACACCTGCCGAAGGACCATCCTTTGGAACGGCACCTTCAGGAACGTGAATGTGGAAATCATGTTTTTCAAAGAATTTGTTTTTGTTGGGTCCACACATTTGCTTACAAAGTGTCATGGCAATCGTTGCTGATTCTTTCATCACATCTCCCAAGTGTCCAGTAAGTATCGTCTTCGAGTTTCCAGGTGTGGCCAGTGCTTCAACGATCAGTACTTCTCCACCAACGGGTGTCCATGCGAGTCCTATTGTTACTCCAATTGTTGAGCTTTCAGGAAGCTGCGGTCTTACCAAAACAGGAGCTCCAAGAAACTCTTCAATATTTGATGGCTTTATTCGTATGTCATTCTCGCCTTCCATAACTTTTCGAGCTACTTTTCTCAGAAGTTTTGCAAGCATTCTCTCAAGATTTCTTACTCCGGACTCAAAGGTATAGTTTTCGACGATCTTCTCTATGGTTTTTTTTGATATCGAGAATTTTATCTTGTCAAATCCATACTCTCTTTTGAGCTTCGGTAAAAGATGCTTTCTGACAATTTCAACCTTTTCATTTAAACTGTAGCCTGGCAGTTCAAGCACTTCCATTCTATCTAACAAAGCCGGCGGAATGGGATCTACTGTGTTTGCAGTTGTCACGAAAATGGCATCAGAAAGGTCAAACGGTACTTCTAAATAATAATCAACAAAGTGCGAATTTTGTTCTGGATCTAAAACTTCAAGCAGTGCAGCGGCAGGGTCTCCTTGAAAAGAGATCCCCATTTTATCAACTTCATCAAGCAATATAACAGGATTATTGACGCCGAGTTTGCGGATAGTTTGCATTATTCTGCCTGGAAGAGCACCGACATATGTTCTTCTATGGCCTCTAATTTCGGCTTCATCTCTCATGCCACCAAGTGAAATTTGCCCGAATTTTCTGTTGAGAGCACGAGCTAACGACATTCCAAGAGAAGTTTTTCCCACACCAGGAGGTCCGACAAGACACAATATAGGCGACTTTGCCGCTCCACTAAATTTCTTTACAGCAATATAATCGAGTATCCTTTCTTTGACTTCTTCCAGTCCGTAATGATCGGAGTTAAGGACCCTTTCCGATTTTTTTATATCGAAGGTCTCTTCGGTTTTTTCCTTCCAGGGAATGCTTAAAAGCCAGTCAATATATGTTCTCGATACACTTGCTTCTGCAGAAGAAGGGTGCATTTTCTCAAAGCGGTTTATTTCTTTCATGACTGTATCGATGACTTCCTTTGGATAATTTCCGTTTTCAACGCGCTTGCGAAGTTCCTCTGCTTCAGATGTTTCTACTCCGAGTTCGTTTCTTATAGCTTCAAGTTTTTCGCGAAGATAGTACTCTTTTTGACTTTTGTCTATTTGGGCTTTTACTTTTTTCTCTATTTTTTCTTCTATCTCAAGTAAACCTATCTCAGAATTTACGTACTTGAGAAATTCCAACATTCGTTCTTTTGGATCAACAATTTCAAGAAATCGTTGCTTCGTTTCAAGATTTGCTGGCACAAATGAGACTATCGTATCAATTAATTTATCTGGGTCTTCAAAAGCTCTTATTTCTCGCACTGCATCTTCAGGAAGCCTTTTGGTCATCTCAAAATATCTAGTAGCGGTTTCCTTGACCAAACGTATCAGTGCAATCATTGATTTAGTGCGTCTTTTCTTCTTTTCGAGCACTTCAAATTTGCAGGCAAAGAAAGGCTCTCTTTGGACAAATTCAGTAATCCTTGCTCTTACCATACCTTCAGCAAGTGCTTTAAATCCTCCATCCGGTAATTTCGCAAGTTGTATGAGACGTGCTATAGTACCTATTTCGTACAAGTCATCGACGTCTGGTATTTCAATATTTTGATCTCGCTGAGAAACCAGGAATATGTATCGATCCTCTGTGCTTATAACTTCTTCCAAGGCTTTTATGGAAATTCCCCGGCCCACATAAAACGGCGTTAGAGCAGTTGGAAATGCAACATCGTCCCCTTTTAGGGGAACACACGGAAGGGTATTTGGAAATTCGAGATCTTTCTCCTCGTTCTTTATAAATTCCTCAAGTTTCTTGAATTGTGACAAAAATTTCACCTCTGTTTTTTAACAATTTTCCACATTTAGTGCCCTTTGAGGCAATTACCACGTTTCTGTGTTTTTCATCTTTAAAATCCAATCTTACCTCAAAAAAATCATCTGGCATGTACTGGCCAAGTTTGTCAGGCCATTCAATCACACATACACCATCGGACTCTATGTAATCATTTATTGGTAACTCTTCAAGTTCACTTGCTTTGAGCCTGAAAAGGTCAACGTGATAAATATTCATTCGCGCTTTATATTCATTAACAATGGTAAAGGTTGGACTTGTTACTTGCCGTGGTTCTCCATCTAAGGCGGATACCAGGTAACGTGTAAAAGTTGTTTTCCCTGCTCCCAGATCACCAAACAGCAAAACTGCACTTCCACGGAAAAGCATAGAAGCCAGTTTTGCTGCAATTTTTGAGAGCATATTCTCATTTACATCCGTAAAAATGAATTTTGAATCCTTAAAAATAAACATCAAAAGAATTATAACATCAAAACTTCATTCTATGAAAATAGGTAAAGAAGCTTTAGCCGATCTGTACCATGCTTCCACAACTTTCATGTCTTCAAGTGCTTCGTATCCACCTGTTAATGGTGATGTGTGCAAATCGATGGCCCTCTCCATATCTTTGATTTCAAGAATGTAAGGATCTTTTCCAGGAAAATGGAGAAAGGAGATTTTTTCTTTGTTTTTTAAAATAACCTTGCCCTCATAATTTTGGAACAGCGTGTCAAGAACATAAAGAATCCCATCAGTTCCCCTAAATTCAAAGGAGACCGACTCATATGCGTTGTAGCTACAATCCACAAGAGCCAATGCATCATCTTCAAATCGGAATATTGCGGCAGCATGTTGCTCAATGTTATATCCCAAATTTTCATTTATGGCTACGACTTCTTTTATCCTTTTTTCTCTGAAAAAATGGAGGGAATTTATCAGGTGAATTCCTATGTCCATTATTGCACCGCCACCGCTCATTTCTGGATCGTACCTCCAAGTGTCTCTTTGAGTGTTTGTGAAAGAAAAGCTTGCTCTGACAATGCCCAAATTTCCAAGAATTCCGGATTTGAGTATATCTTTTGCACCTTTGTTGTAGCTATTGAATCTTCCCATATGCGCGACTCCAAATGCAACACCATTTCTTTCACATGCTTCTACCATTTTATGGGTGTCAAACAAGTTGAGTGCCGCCGGTTTTTCACACAAGACACTTATTCCCTTTTGTGCACATTGAATAGTTTGGTCCTTATGCATACTATTCGGAGTGGCAATGTAAGCCACATCTACACCCTCGAGCTCATTTATACTTGTGAATATTTGGACTTTACGGTTTTTCTTTAAGTTTTTAACTCTCTCCGGATGAGATGTTACAACGGCTTTCAACTCTGCACCTGGTACTTTATCAAGTGCCGGTAGAAATTTGTTTCTCGCTATATTTCCAAATCCAACGACAGCCCATTTCACACTTAAAACACCTTCCTTCCTACCATATTATAGACTGTTTTTTCGCGTTTGCCACACTTGATATTCTTATGATACAATATAATCGCTTGTCAGGGCGTAGTTCAGATGGTAGAACGCCAGGTTCGGGACTTGGAGGTCGCTGGTTCAAATCCAGTCGCCCTGACCAAAGAAAAGCGGCGGAGTTTGACCGCCGTTTTTTGTATTTCGAAAAAGTCTAATTTTTACTTGGTGGAGCAACAGATTCTCTTTCTAAAAGTGATGTTTTTAGCACCACATGGTGGGGGGAACTTGGAATATCACTTTCTATGGCATCCAATAAAAGAGTTGCTGCTGTCATTCCTATCACGTCAGTGGGCTGCACTACAGTTGTAACCGCAGGTGAACATACCTTCATCCATTCTGCATCATCAAATCCTATTATCGACACTTCATCTGGTACCTTTATATTTAAGTCCTTAACAGCTCTCATAACTCCAAGTGTCATAAAATTATTCATCGCAATGATAGCAGTAGGACGATCTTTACTGTTCAGAATTTCAATGGCACGTTTATACGATTTTTCTTCCTTAAATTCACCACTTTTTACCCAATTTTCATGGTACTTAACGTTAAAGTCTTTAACTGCTTCAAGAAATCCTTTTAATCTTTCGTGACCAGTGTAACTCCCTTTTATGCCGTATATTGCTCCTATTTTAGAGTGCCCGTATTTGTTGAGATATTTGACCGCTTCATAAGTAGCAGAACTGTTGTCAACTACCACTGAATCAGTTTGTATGGCATCCACAAGTCTATCGAACAGTGTGATTTTCATGCCATGTCGTATTAGTTTTCTATAAATAGATAGGTTTTGGCCCTCAGCACTTGGCGCAGCGATAATGCCATCCACTTTTTTAGATACAAGAAGTTCTAAATATTCTCGCTCTTTGCTTGGGTTCTCCCCTACGTTGCATATAATGAGGTTGTATTTCTTTGCATAAAGAACACGTTCCATTGAAGATATAACTTCACTGAAATAAGGGTTCTTTATATCTGATATAAGCACACCGACTGTAAAAGTTTTAGAAATTTTCATTCCTCTTGCAAGATTATTAACCACGTATCCAAGTTCTTTAGCTTTCTCCAGAACTTTTATTCGCATTTCATGACTAACGCCAGATTTGTTGTTCAGAGCCTTGGAGACGGTTGCCGTTGAAATGCCAAGACTTTTAGCAATATCTTTTATGCTCGTTTTCATCAAATTGCCTCACACCTTTCATGAACTCTTCAACATTGTTGGCGTGTGCGAATGAAGTAATTGCTCCAATTTTCTGAGCTGCTATTGCTGCTGTAGCATTACCGAAACGGGCAGCATCAACAAGCACGTTGATTTCAATCGAAAAACCATGTCGAAAGAAATTGTGAATCATCCCTGCAGCGAAAGCATCACCGCATCCAGTTGTGTCGACAACTCTTGTTTTATAAGCAGGAATATGGACAGCTTCATTCTCGATTATTACATAGGCTCCTTTACTTCCCATTGTAAGAAGAGTAGGTACGCTTTCTGTCTTTATCGTTTTTACAACATCTTTGAATGCTTCAAGATCGAATAGGATTTTTGCATCTTCAAAGCTACATTTTACAACATCTGCTAACTTCCATCCATCATGTAGTGCCTTCAAATAGTTTTTCTCGTCTACTGCAACTTTTGGTCTGTAATTTGGGTCAAATGTTATGAATTTCCCCAATTTTTTGGCCTTTTTCACAAATTTTAGTATCGCATTCGCTGCAGGGGTTGCCAACAAAATAGATCCAAAGTGAATGACATCGAAGTTATTCAAATCGATTTTTGAGATTTCTTCCCATGTAATGGAACTATCCGCTGTGCATCGATTCCATATTTCAAAAGTGGGGACCTTATTCTCATCTACAAATGCAAATGCAAGTGTTGTGTGTAATTTTTTGTCGATTGAACAAAACGATAAATTCACTCCCTCAGATTTTAGGACATTAATAAGCATTTTGCCAAAAAAGTCCGACGAGAATTTTGTGATGTAGCTCACATTTTCTCCAAGTCGAGCAAGGCCTACGGCAACATTTAACGGAGAACCACCGGGATGTGCTTCGAATTTTTTACCCACTTTAAAAAGATCTACGAGATTTTCACCTATAATTGCTATTTTATTATTCATTGTATTTTCATCGCCTTTATAATCTCCTTAAGTTTTGCGTGGGCATCTATAAAGTTTGTTCTGTTTTGAGTAAAAAAGATGTGAAGTTCATCTTCATCTATCAAAATGCATGGGTATGAATACTCTCCATTTCCACTCATCACATTCAACGGTCCTGACCATGAAATGCCATCGTGTGAGATTGCAATATCAATGCGATTTCTTAAGAATTCTGAATGATTATAGGCCAACACAAAAAAATTCTTATTTTTGACTTTGACAAGATCAATGCCACTATTGGGATTGGGAATACTCGTTTTTGATGATGAAATCCAACTTAACCCTTGATTAAAAGAACGAGAAATGTACACTCTTCCCATTTTTGATCTGCTTAGCATCAGTAATGTTCCATCATCAAGCTCAACCACATTTGGTTGTATTACACCCGTTGCTGTGGTGTCACCATACAAATCCCATTTTTCACCATTTTCGGAAATCAATACCATTGGGGACCATCTCTTTTCGTCATAAATCGGTATTAAGTATCTTCCAGTTAGCAATTTGAGAGGTCTTCCTTTCGTCATCAATCCTCTTTCTTTAGATAAAATTTCCATTTCTGACCATGTTTTTCCTCCATTATTAGAAACTTTTCGTGTAATTAGTGCACTTTTCCAATCGTTCTTCGGCAAGATCACAAACAAAAGCCAAACTTCTTCTTTATTTGGTGTTTTCCATAATACAGGATTTCCAAGCCCAAAGCCCGATAATTCAACAATTGCTTTTGGAAGACTCCATCCATCTTTTCCATATAGTGACATATAAATAACAGTATCTGGAGAAGTTTCGTACGAAGCAGAATACCAAATTGCCACAATATGTTGTCCTATTTTCTCCGCACTTATAGCATGATGCATGGGGGGATATAACGATTTTTTTATGATGCTTTCAAAGGAGAATAACATATTTTTACCCCTTTATGCCCGTCATCATAACACCCTTTACAAAATAACGTTGTAGAAAAAGGAATATAGCAATCGCCGGAAGAGTTGCCATTAATGCTGCAGCCATAGCCGGACCATATTGGGGAGCTGAACCACTCACGCCGCTTTGACCACCAAAAAATTGTGCTATTCCAACCGGGAGTGTTCTTGAAGCATCTGAACTTACAGAAACCAGTGGCCATAGGAAATTCGTCCAGTTACTCATAAATGTTATTATTGCCACTGCACTGATAGATGGTCTTGCCAAGGGTAGCATGATAGACCACCAGATTCTAAAACTTCCGGCTCCATCAACTATGGCGGCATCTAAAAGATTTTTAGGTACACTTCTAAAAAAATTTGTTAATATAAAGACACCTGTAACATTTCCGGTTGTTGGTAAGATCAAAGCCGTGATAGTGTTTAACAAATTTACATCTGCGAACATTAAATATAATGGAACGATTGTAACTTGTATGGGAACCATAAGCATAGATAAAATCACGGCATAAAGCACTTTGCTACCATGAAACTTCATTTTTGCAAACGCGAATGCTGCAAGAGAATCTATAAGTATAACAATTATTGTGGCCACTAAAGCGGCAATTACACTGTTGAAAGTCCAGCGAGCAAAGTTGAAATTTTTCAAAACATAGGCAAAATTTGACCATGTAGGATGCAACGGAATCCATTGTGGCGGATAGCTCAATATTTCTCCTTCTGGTTTGAAAGCGCTAACAGTCATCCAAAGAATAGGGGCAAAAGACGTGATTATACAAATTATCATAAAGAAATACAACAATATTCTTATGAGGTGCTTTTTCCTTTTTCCATTCAATTCAGATCACCAGATTTTTTTAGGAATTTTCCTTCTAATAGAATAAAAGCTACCAAAAAAATGAAAATTACATACGCTATAGCCGAACCGTATCCCAATCTATAATATTGGAATGATTGAACATACATGTATTGAACCACAGTTAGAGTAGCCATCGCAGGTCCACCGCCGGTCATGACGTAGACTTGGGCAAAAACTTGAAAAGTGTTTATAAGGGTAAGCATTACAACAACGATCATTGTGGGGCTTAAGAGTGGAAAAGTTATGTTCCAAAACACTTGCCAACTTGAGGCACCATCAATGCGAGCAGCTTCCTTTAGTTCATTTGGTATGTCTTGCAATCCTGCAAGAAATAATATCATGTTGAATCCTATTGTCCACCATATGGTAGCAATTGCAACTGCAGGCATTGCCCAATTAACACTTGATAACCATGCAATTGGCCGTATGCCTAAAAAACTCAAATAATAATTCAATATGCCGAAATGCGCATCAAATATCCATAACCAGATGACGCCGACAACAGTAGACATTATAACGTACGGCATAAAAACAAACGTTCTGGTAACTATACGTCCTTTCAGAGATTGATCCACAAGCATGGCAATTAGTAATCCACCAACCACAAGAGCAGGGACAGTCAGTAACATGAAATATAAAGTATTTATAAGGCTTCTCATAAAGTTGGGATCACGGAAAAGATCTATGAAATTCTGTAATCCAACGAATCTTGCTTGGCCAACTATATTCCACCTTGTAAGACTCACAAAAAAACCTGCTATGGAAGGCCCAAAACGAAAAGTGATGAATGCGAAAAGGTATGGAATTAAAAAAAGATATGGAACTATGCGATAAGTTCTTTTTTTACCAATCATCTTTATTCTTTTCACCTGATTTCTATTTTTTATTTAGGTATTTGGAGTCGCGAAAATTTCGCGGCTCCAAATATAAAAGCTTTTTATTGGGAGAGAATCATATCTATTTGTTGATTCATCCATTTCATAACAGGTAATATATCCTTGTTTCTTACAAGAATGTTTTGTCCAGCAACGACTATAGGACTTACAGATGCGGAGGAAAAGACTTGAGATTCTTTTGGTATTCTTGGAAGCATAGCCACATATGGAGCAGATTTCAGGAATCCAGTACGTCCTGGAAGGGTATATGCGAATTTTCTGGCTGAGTTGTATGCGGGTATATTACCAGAAAGGGCCCATTTATCCGAATGCTTTATCAACCAAATTACAAAATTTTCAGCCGCTTTCATATGCTTTTTATCCTGACGGATTGGTATTGTCAAAACATGTCCGCTTCCCCAAACAGCCTTATATTTAAAGACCTGGGGAATGGGAATGTACCCCATTCAAGACCTTTCTGAGCTGACATTGCAGGCATTTCCCACGGACCATCTTCGAGCATAGCAGTTTTTCCAATTAAAAAGTCTTGAAGCGGGCTATTTGCTCCTATTGGAGCAACGTGATATTTGAAAAACAGATCCTGTAGCCAGCTCCATGCTTTCAATCCAGCACTTAGCGGATATCCCACTTTGTTCATGGAAGAGTTGAGAAAGTCATACCCTTGTTGTCTCAGAAGTTCATACCATTCTAAGAATCCATGCCAATTCAAAGAGTAAAGTGCGATCCCATATTGTATTATGTTGTTTGGATCAAATCCAGATTCCCCGGGATGTCTTCCATTTTTATCAATCGTAAGCTTGATAGCCATATTCAAAAATTCTTTGCCAGTTATCCAACCGGTAGGAGGTGTTATTCCTGCTTTTTCAAAAAGCTTCTTGTTGTAATATATAGCATTCATGTGCAGATCAAGAGGAAATGCATATTGCTTTCCTTCATAGAAGGTACCACTCCACGCAGCAGGGGCAAATTGAGAGGAATTGAACCCTGCTTCTTTTATCACGTTACCAATGGGGGTAAGAAGTCCATAAGAGGCAAATTCCGGAACATCCGGACCATGCATAGCTAAAATGTTTGGTGATTGTCCGCCTCTCGAGGCCACCAGAAATTTTGTAAAGAGAGGGGTCCATTGCATAGTTGTCAAGGTGACATGAACATCAGAATGACTGCTATTGTATTCGGCAACCAGCTGACGCATCACATTACCATCTGGACCAGTCCATCCACCCCAAAAAACAAGTTGCAGAGGCTGCGCCATCAAGAGAGCACTAAAGATCAGTGTAGCAATAGCAACGAGCAACAACGATTTGAATTTCATTAAAAATCCCTCCTTCTATTTTCTTGGTGAAGAAAAGATCTTTTCGATCTCTTCTTCATCTTTAGCAACTATTTGCTTAAAATTTTCTTTGTTAGTTTGAATAAGAGGCAATCTAACATTTCCATTTCCAAATCCCCTCAATTTTAAAGCTTCTTTCAAAATGGGAATGCTGTACCCCTCTCCAACAGATGATGAAATTTTCACAAGCTTTTTCTGAATCTTACATGCTTTTTTAATTTTTCCGCTTTTAAAAAGCTCATAAACTTTTACGAACAGCTCAGGAAAAACTGCTGCCGGTCCACTTACAGTTCCATTTACTCCTGATATCAGGCATGCCAAAAAAGCTCTATCAAAACCTACTGCTATTTCAAACCTCTGAAAATCCTGTTTTAATTCTATAAACTTTGTTATCGCCCCAAAATCTCCACTGCTATCTTTCATTCCGAAAAAGTTGTCGAATTTTCTCAAAAGTTCTGAGATAATGTTTATATTTACCGCATTAATTGCTAATGATGGAATGTTGTAAATATAAACAGGGATATTAGAAGCAAAACTTATGACTTTGGAGAAATAATTTATCATTTCTCTTTCAGAAACTTTATAATACAGAGGTGGCAAAATCGCGATCGCATCGTCTCCAGCTTTTTTAGCACTATGTATAAGTGTTTTTGTCTCTTCAATTCTTAAACTGCTGCAATTAGCAATAACTTTTACATCGCTACCAA
>JALSLY010000024.1 GCA_026988035.1 Thermotogae bacterium | reverse complement strand
AATAATTTATTACGTTGTACTTTTTCGCTTGATTGCACATAATCACAGATTTCGTCGTAAGCTTGAGAGTTTTCTTAGTCAGACTTGCATAATTTGAGTTCAGATATTCTCTACAGCAAAAGAGCGAAACACTGCGCACTATTTTCCCTGTATGAATACATTTTTAATCTTTCCCTCATGAATTTCAAGCAGTTTTTCAGCATCTTTTGAATTTTTATTTGTTAAAGCCATAACAATTGCAACTTTTGGCTTCATTCCGGATTCTCTCAAAAGGTGCAACGCTTTTTTCCTTGGTACTCCTGTTGCAGTTGTAATTATGTTAACGGCTCTATTCACAAGTTTCTCATTTATGGGCGTGACATCTACCATCAGATTCTTGTAAACCTTTCCAAGCCTTATCATCGAAATAGTGCTAAGCATATTTAAAGCCATCTTTTGAGCTGTTCCCGCTTTCAATCTCGTTGAACCAGTTATAATCTCAGGCCCCGTTATCATTTCTATCGGAATATCCACTATCTTCGAAATTTTGGAATCTTTTACATTCACAATACAGCCTGTAAAAGCTCCCATTTCTTTAGATTTTTGTAAAGCTCCTATTACGAATGGTGTGCGCCCGCTTGCGGATACACCAACAACAACATCTCTTGAAGAAAGACCATGACTTGCTATCCCTCTCTTTCCAGCTTCTTCATCATCTTCTACGTTTTCAACGGATCTCATCATAGCTTTATTACCACCTGCAAGTATGGCTGTAAAAGTTCCATAAGGCAAATTGAACGTTGGAACAGTTTCTGCAGCATCTATAACTGCGAGGCGACCAGAAGTGCCTGCTCCCACATAAAAACATCTTCCACCTTTTTTTACAGATTCCATTATTTTCTCAGCAAGCAGTGCTATAGGCTTAAGAACCTTCTCAACAGCAAAAGCCACTTTTTTGTCTTCTTCATTCATCAATTTGGCTATCTCAAAAGGAGTCATAGTGTCAATATTCACAGACTTGGGATTAGAACTTTCAGTCTCTATGTTTTCAATTTTTTCTGGATCTGTCAAACTATTCACCACCACATGATATCTTGTACGTACAAGTATTTAAATTATATACAAGTTTACATGCAATAACAAACAAAATAAACAATGATTATAGACGTTTTAAGACAAATAAATTCATTTATACGAAAAAACCTCACTTTTTCTAAGTGAGGCTTTGATTTTCGTGGAATTTCACGAATTTATTCTAAACCATGAAATTTCTTTACTTGGTCTTACAGAAAACAGCGTGGTTTATATTCCCCCAAAGCCGGTCAAAACGATGCCTTTGATATAGTACCTTTGCATATACAGGAAAAGGGCAACAACAGGTATAATCTGGAGAACCATTCCAGCGAGGATAAGATTCTGATTCGTATATGTTGAAAATGCAAGAGATAGCTTGGATAATCCAACTGGAACGGTTGTCATCTCAGGTGAGAAAGAAGTTATTATCAGAGGCCAAAGAAAGCTATTCCATTGCCCTATAAATGTTAATATTGCCAATGTAGCAAGCGCGGGTTTTGTAAGTGGAATGATAATCTTTGTGAATATGGCAAACTGTGATGCTCCGTCAATCTTTGCAGCATCTATAAGATCAGGAGGGATACCCATTATGAATTGGCGTAATAGAAAGATCCCATATGCGCTCACAGCAAACGGCATTATAAGTGATAGATAATTGCTGGTCCATCCAAATAACGTTACCAAATAAAAATTTGGTATCAGAAAGAGAAATGCCGGAAACATCATCGTAGAAAGTGTAAATCTAAATAAAGCTTTCTTTCCAAAAAAATTTAGTTTTGCAAACGCATAACCACCCATTGCACTTGTTAACAATACTAAAGCCGTCACCGATATAGCAACAATAAAGCTGTTAAGATAATAGCGAAGGAATGGAACATGATGAAACACATCGACATAGTTATGCCACTGTGGATTTGCTGGTATCCATTTTGGTGGAACTGATATGAATTCGTTAAGAGTCATGAGCGAAGCGGAAACAAGCCAAAAAAACGGAACTATCATGATTACTCCCACTCCAGCTACCACGATATATTTGATAATTCCTGTTATCTTTCCTCTTTTCTTATTCATAACTCTCGATCCCACCCTGCCTAAATATTCTAAGTATGAACAATGTAATAATAAGAACAATTACAAACAGGATCATCGCAGCAGCTGAAGCCCGTCCCATTTGTAAATTCACAAAAGCAGTGTTGTATATGTAAAGAGAGATTACCTGAACACTTGAAGCAGGAGCATTGGCTCCCATCATGTAAATAAGATCAAACACCTGCCATGCACCTATCATTCCAGTAATAAGAAGAAAAAGTATGGTTGGCTTAAGCAATGGGAGTGTTATCGCCCAAAACATTTTTATACGTGATGCTCCGTCAATTTTCGCTGCGTCATAATATGACTGGGGAATTGCTTTCAAACCTGCGGTAAATATAAGTATCGAAGCTCCCATTCCAGCCCATACCGCAGTAATTATGATCGCCATCAACGCATATCGTGGATCGGTGAGCCAGTTATGCGCCGGAACACCAAGCCAGCCTAACACTTCGTTGACTATACCACGACTCGGATTGTAGAGGTAACCCCAGATCATCCCAACAGCAACTGCAGGCGTTATCGAAGGTGCAAAATAAATAAATCGCCATATCGCAGCGTTCTTGATATTGTTAAGAGCAGCAGCAATTAGTAAAGATAAAACTAATATCGCCACTGTGGTGGTGAAAGCATACACAATTGTATTGAACAAAGAGGCCGTAAAAAGTGGATCTGAGAATAAACTTGAGTAATTGTCAAAACCAATACTTGGAGCGTCAATTGGTGAAATTAACATGTTCCACTGTTTGAAAGATATCCAAACAGAAAACCCTACAGCAAATGCAAAAAACACAGCGAAAAAAAGCAAAATGGGAGAGAGAAAGATATAAGCAGCTACGTTTTCCCTTAACCTGTTTTTACTCATTTGTCTTCCATCCCTTCTTTCTCTTCCCATTTACGCATTAAGTTTTTCGACAATATTAGTGGTAATATCGATCGAGTATTGGATTTATTTTTGCAACTGCATCGTCGAGAGCACGTTGCGCGCTTTTTTGATTGTTCCATGCAGCAACAATTTGATTCATAAGTATTGTTTTGATCTGTGCACCTTGCATAACGTTTGGCTCAGGAATCGCATTTTTAAGCTGATCAATGAAAACTTTGAGATCAGCAAGTTGCTTCTGATGGTTTCTAAGATCCACTCTATTCGGAGGAATAACAGAAATCACATTAACTTCGAGATCTCCGGCACGTGTTGTATTAGTTTTTGGTTGAACTTGAAGAGCAAACCATCTTAAAAAATCCCATGCTGCTTTTTTATGTTTGGAAGCACTGTCCACCGCAAAGAACCATGTATAGGAAACAGTGGCAAGTTTTTCAATTGGCGGAATAGGTGCTATACCAACATATTCGCTGTATTTATCACCATATGCCCGTTTTAAACTGCTAACATACCATGGGGCCATGATCATCATAGCGACAGTGTTTTGTGGAAAATTGAAAACATTTCCAGCACTGTTAGTCGCTTTCTCTTTGAAAAGTGCAAGCTCTTCATTTAAAGCCTTTACACCTTTTTGGCTATTCAATAGACATTTCGTGTAATTTTTATTAAACATTGAACCACCAAGACTGTAAAGAAGAGAAAGATATGGATGTACCACAGCACTATCCCATCCTGAAAGAAAAGCAAAACCGTATTGAGAGATTGCTCCTTTTGAATCATATTTCGTGAGTTTTGGTGCCATTGCAACAAGTTCATCCCATGTTTTAGGTGGATTTGTGTAGCCTGCTTCTGAAAGCAATTTTTTGTTGTACATGAGAGCATAATCATCTATCTCTGAAGGAATTCCCCATATTTTGCCACGAATCGTTGCACCTCCAACCGATGCAGGAACAAAATCTTTCTTGACATCATTTACAATATCTATGGGCGGCACGTCCAAAATATGAGCGTTGACAAGTTGAACAGCCCAAAGTGAATACAGATCATAAATGTCAGCTCCTTTTCTAGCCATATGACTCACAAGAAGCTGTTGGAGATAATTGTTAAACGCAACCTCCCTAATCTTTATTTCCACATTTGGATGGAGCTTCATATACTCTTCTGTGTACTGTTTGAGACCAGGATAGATTAGCTTGCCCGCTTTGTTAAAAATTCCATTAACTTGAAAGTCAGACCAATGAGTCTGTATTATCAGTACCGTTTTCGCCATAGCGAAAGACAAAAGAACGCTTACTAAAAACAAAACCCAAAACATTCTACGCACCTAAAACCCCTCCTTTTTAAAAATGGGAACCCACTTAGTTTTTACTCAGTCTCAATATAAGGACTTCAGATGGTCTCAAATTCACATTAACAACAAGACCATCTTTTTCATTCTTGCAAGAAATTTCTTTTTCGCTAACAAGATTAAAGGCAGCATAATTTTCAGTGAGTTTGTGAAATATAACGGTCGAATTTACCTCGTTTGATGAGTCATGATTAAAGAAGAAAACAATATAACCATTTCGGATCTCCAAAAGCCTTGTTTCTATAAAAACATTTGGATCCGTAACACGTATGGAAGGACTAACAGCAGCTATTTTTAACATTCTTCTAAAAAATTGTTTAACATCCTGAGCACGTGATTTTTCATATTCTCTTGAAAGAAGTGTTCCAACCACAACAGCTGTACCTTTCCCAAACTTATTCATCACGATAGCTGCGGAACCATCGCTGAACACTCCGATTGCATTTCCGCCATTAAGCGCAAAAGCTTCTTCATAGCCGCCACCACTTAAGGTTTTCAAATTTTTAAAAAGTTCTCCGTTAACATGCATTTCTGTATGTTTGGATTCTCGCCACCAGAGTTCATAACATCCAAATAATTCATCAAGTCCCATTCCTGGTATTTTTGTGGCATTGTTGCCATCTTTATCACTCCAACCAGGTCTGAATTCAGAAACGAGCACACCACCTTCTTTAACGTAATTTTTCATGGCATCTGCGGTCTCATGTTCAAGTACAATTGAAATCGGCGCAAAAACTATACTGTACTCATTTAAAATGCCATTGACAACTTGCTCAAGGCTCACAAAATCCACTTGTATATTGTCCTCGATCAGCAACCTGTAAAGTCCAAGGAGAGATGAACGAATCAATTCGTTACCTTTTTCTCGGAGTGCCGAAAGCATCATATATGAGTCTATATTGTAAACTATTGCCACTTTTGACTTAAGTGGACGAGCTTCAAGAAAAAGCTTCTGATTTTTACTTATTATCCTTCCAACATTCCCAGCTGCTTTTGACCTTTCTGTCAACTTTCCATCAGGATGAACAAGCCCAAACCCAGATATTTCATAGCCACAACTCATTGGATAATAAGCATAGTAGCACAACCCTTTTGCACCTCTTGAAACAGATATCCATGCCCATTGAACAACATCTTCTTTATTTACCGGCTCACCAAAATGCATACCGGTCACGGCGTGACCCGCTTGTAATTCTCCTATCCAAAAATCCTTTCTTTCAGCGTGTGATGAACATCTCGTGGCATCTATGGCAAACCCTTTAAGAGAATAATCAAGCGGCATAAGCCATCCAACATGCTTTGGGTAAAAGGACGTACCCCACACATCCACAACTTTTGACATCTTCCAATCATCCGGATTTCCTCCACCTTCGAGAGGAGACAAATAAAGTGAAGAGATGGCAGAATGACTTGCTACGATATGTTCAGAATCAACCTCCTTTATAGTTTCAACCCTCCACAAAAGATCTTTTTGGAGCTTTTCAAGATTAAACTGTTGCCAATCCATCAAATCTTTAAACGTGGAAAGAGTTACATACTTCGGAATCTTTACATCATTCCATGAGCTGTATGTACGGTACCATTTCGCGTTTAATTCTTCGATGGAATCATACTTTTTCTTTAGCCATTCTCTAAATCTCTCTTGTGCATAATGACTGTAATCAAACCAGGGAGTGGCTCCCATATAATCAAACCATGACCAATTAACAATATGAGGTTCGCTCCAGACGTCCCAAGCATAAAAAGCCGGCTTTTCCTTAACAAGTGTGGCGAGTTTTTTCATAAACTTTGCAGCTCTGTCACGTATTCCAGGATGATCAAGAGAATACCCTGGAGACGCTTGCGATTCAACATAGTGGTCCGTTTGTGACTTATAAAGACCATCCGGATAACGTGTAGCTAACCAATTTGGCGCTGAATCCAAGTATATCTGAATTATAACTTTAAGGTTAAATTCATTAGCCTGATCAACAAAATTTTCAACTTGATTGAAATTGTAATGATTATATTTTGGCTCACAAGTTGCCCAATCAACCCAATATCTGACACTATTGAACCCAAGAGCCCGTATATTGGCAAGATCTTTTTTCGTTCTTTCAACATCTATTTTAAATGTCCTTGGCATCATCGGTGCTCTAACACGATTCTCCCCATACCATACAGCTACAGGAAAAAATTTTTTCATCGCTCATCATTCTCCCTACGAAGTCTATGTTTTAATATGATCAAATCGTACTGCTTGAACACAGATTCATTATGAGAAGACGGTATTTGGGTAACATTTGGTGAAACAAAAATATTCAGTTTCTCACCCCTGGTGTTAAGCTCTCCCGCCACTTGTGCATTAAGTGACTGAAGTATCATCACAATGGCTATTGTGCTACCGGGCGAGACTTTTTCTATTCTCCCTTCTAATGGAACAAGTGCATCTTCCAAAGGTACACAATTATCAATTGTGATGTCAGCTATGTCAGAAAGTTTTCTGACATCTGGATGTTCTTTAGCAACAAGTTTTTGATTTTCCATAGAGGTTACCGCAACAACTTTCATTCCCTGCCTTTTAGCATAAATGGCAGCTTCTACAGGTGCATTGTTGACTCCACCATGAGAAAATATCAGTAAAACATCTCCTTTTTGTAGATCTTGCTCAACAAGAAAATTCTCTATGTATCCCTTCTGACGTTCAAGCCACAGCAAATCTTTAACGCCACCTGTTCCAATAACATTCCACCATAGAAGCCTTGGATTAAGTAAAGGATGAAATGCTCCATTCTCTCCAACATAGCCTCCATATCTTGGGAATATTTCCATAACAGGTATTGCTGAATGTGCACTCCCAAAAACATGAACAAGATGACCATTAGCTATTGCTTTAGCCATAATGTGAGCTGCCTCAGCGATCTTATTTGACTGCGTTTCATGAATCTTCTTGATAATTTCCCCAATATTGTTGAAGTATTGCTCAAAATATCTCTTCATTCAATCACACATCCTTTCCATAACCATTTGTGAAACACCCAAAATGCCCGCATCATCACCAAGTGAAGAGCAAAATATTGGGATATCCTTGAGTATGGGATGAGACCATTTTTGCATTGAATATTGGATTCCATATTTTATGTATTTCCAACTTTTTGCAACACCTCCACCTATCACAACCATTTCAGGATCCACAATAGCAACTAAATTAGCAACACCGATACCTATTTCTTTACCAATATTTTCGAGAATCTCTAACGCTTTCACATCGCCTTCCAAGGCCTTGTTAAAGATCGTTTGACCATTTAGTCCGTATTTCTTTTTTATTGCCAAACCTGCAGCTTTTTCTTCAAAAGTTTCGTATTTTGATCCCGAAGAATGAGAATCACTATCCACGATAAACCATCCCATGCTACCAGCTAATCCTCTCGTTCCTGAATATATATGTCCATCGAGCATCAATCCCACTCCTATACCTGTCCCAACTATCATAAATACAAAGTTTTTGCATTCCTTAGCAACACCAAATCGACTTTCACCAAAAACTGCTGTACTTCTGTCATCTTTCACAACAACCTCCAAAGACGGAAATCGGCTTCTCAGTATATTTTCAAGAGGAAAATCATTCCAATTTGGAAGATTGGGTGCCCAAACAAGTCCTGAAGGTGTAACAGCACCTGGAACAGAGATGCCAATTCCTTTAATCTTTCCATTCATCAAACTATCGATTAAATCGATCATTTGCTCAATAACAACATTTCTGTTTTCTTTTTTCACAGGTTGAACTTTGCGAGTCAGGATTTTCCCTTTCAAGTTCACAGTAGCAACTCTTATATTGCTTCCACCAAGATCTACACCTATTACAAATTTTTCCACATTTTTCACCTCATAGAGGTGTTAACATGTCTTTGAAGTTTGATGGAGATTGAGTACCGGTCTGCACGCATGAAAGATTCTGTGTATTCTATGGGTCTGTTCTGTATAGAATAGGCAATACGCTTAACGGAAAAGCCAACAGCTGGATGAGGCAATCCAAGTAATTTTTCAGTATTTTTGTCAAGTAGTATAGCCGAATAATTTTCGTCCGCCCTTACAATAACCACACCATATTTGTGTTCCAATATCCGATAAAGAGAGCCACTAAGATCTTCATTTTCAAGACCTTCTGCGATATCTGAGACTATGTAAGAGCTCTGAAGTCCCATTGGTTCATCGTTGGCATATCTAAGCCTTTGGATGAGAAAAACTTCTTTATTTTCTGACAAATTGAGAATTCTTCTAACCGCATCGTTTGGTTCAATTTTCCCAAACCGCAGAACCTTTGATTTAACTCTAAAACCCTTACTTCGCATCTCTTCAGTAAATGAAGTAAGAAGTATAGGTCCTTTTTGTATTTTGGTTGTCGCTACGTAAGTGCCCTTTCCTTGCTTTTTTACCAAGAGGCCCTCGTTTGTAAGTAAAGCAACAGCTTGACGTACTGTGGTCATAGAGGTGCTGTAAATACTCGCCAACTCTTTTTCGGAAGGAATTCTTTTGCCAGGCTTCCATGCACCACTTTCTATTTTCTCTTTCAGCAAAACTTTAAGCTGGTGATATAGAGGTAGAGGACTACTTTCGTCCAGAAATTTAGTATATTCCATTTTATCTCCTCCCTGAGTATAATATCATGTCATTACAATGATACAAACTCTAATTTTTTGGCAAATTTAGACATTAATTGCAATTTTCCAACATTTTAGCAATTTAAATCATAAAATCTAATCAAACCGCCAATTTTCTAAAAAAAGCTCCGAATATCTAAGAAAATCAAGAACACCCTGTAAATAAAAAGCCTCGCTTAGAAAAAGCGAGGCTTTGAATTTCATAGAATTTCGAAATAAAAACGTGGTCCTCCTATAGAATTATGTGGATAAATTCGCATAAGTTTTCAAAACAAATGTTTGAATTTCTCAATGGTTCTGACAGTTGCCCTTGGAGTCTTTTCTCGCTACTGAGCGAAGTTACTCAACTGTCATTTTAGGCAAGAAACTGGAAAAGACATTCTTCTTAGGTTAGGGAAATCCAACTCCTTTTATTCGCTTTACCCATTGCAGAGCGCAAGTGGAAAATATATTACACAGAGTGTGGCATTTTTCCCACTTTTTGGTTAGTGTTGACAATAGATCCAAATAGCTCAAAATCTTCCCAAAGTTCCTTGCTATTCTACCCAAATTCGATGGAAGTACCATGCTCATGCGTTACTTTTATAAATTTTTGCAAGATCCACACTCATATACAACCTGAGATTTTACAAAAGGTATAAATTAAGAGATACATTTGTGAAATAATTAACAATTATTACTCTTTATATACTTTGATTTCTCATAAACGATTCATACTTTGTAAACAAGAACGATGATAAAATAGCAGTGGTGAAATAAATCACAATTATAGTTTAAAAGGGAGGGAATACTATGAAAAGAGTAGAAGGGAAAGTATCAATCGTAACGGGCGGCGCTTTAGGAATAGGTAGAGCAACTTGCTTACTATTATCAAAAGAAGGATCAAAAGTGGCAGTAACTGATATTCTTGACAATGAAGGAAAAGAATTGGTAGACGAAATCAAAAAAATGGGTGGCATGGCAGAATTTTGGCATCTTGATACTACAAAAGAGCGAGAAGTTGAGAAAGTCTTTGCTGACATTTCTAAGAAATTCGGAAAGATTGACATTCTCGTTAACAATGCAGGAATTGCGGGCGTAAACAAGCCAACAAATGAAATCACCGAAGCGGAATGGGACAAAGTCATAAATGTGAACGTCAAGGGTGTTTTTTTCTGTACAAAGCATGCGATTCCTTACATGAAAAGGGCTGGTGGTGGCAGTATAATCAACTTGTCATCTATTTATGGTCTCATAAGTGCTCCGGATATTCCACCCTATCACGCATCAAAGGGAGCTGTTAGATTAATGTCTAAGACCGATGCTCTTCTTTATGCTAAAAATAATATAAGGGTCAACTCTGTGCATCCAGGGTATATCTGGACACCATTAGTTGAAAACCTGGGTAAAGAGTCTCCTCAAGGAGTAAAGGCTTTTAGGAAGTATTTAGATAGTCTTCACCCAATTGGTCATGTTGGTGAGCCGATTGATATTGCTTACGGCATTCTCTATCTCGCATCAGATGAATCAAAATTTGTTACAGGCTCAGAATTGGTTATAGACGGCGGTTACACAGCTAAATAATGGCAAATCCAATAGGAGGTGAATATTCATGTACGGTTACTTCATTCCAACGGTTAATTTTATGGGAAGAGGAGCAGTTAAAGAAGTGGGAAAACAAGCAAAAATCTTGGGAGGAACAAAAGCACTGGTGGTGACGGACAAACCACTTGTCAAGGCAGGAATAGTTGAAAAAGTAGTTTCTTTCTTAAAAGCAGGCAGAATTGATTATGTGCTTTACGACGAAGTTAAGCCAAATCCAACAGTCAAAAACGTAGAAGATGGATTGAAACTCTACAAGGACGAAAAGTGTGATTTAATAGTGGCAATAGGAGGAGGAAGTTCAATCGACACCGCTAAAGGAATTGGAATAGTTGCAACAAATGGTGGAACGATAAAAGATTATGAAGGTGTCGACAAATCAAAGAATCCAATGCCTTCATTCATAGCGGTTAACACCACAGCTGGAACTGCAAGTGAGATGACGAGATTCACAATCATCACGGATACAGACAGGAACATTAAAATGGCCATAGTGGATTGGCATGTGACTCCTACGATATCAATCAACGATCCAGAATTGATGATAAGCATGCCTCGTTCACTCACGGCATCTACGGGTATGGATGCTTTAACTCATGCGATAGAGGCTTATGTTTCTCCAATAGCCACACCGCTCACAGATTCAGCGGCACTCGAAGCTATAAAATTGATAAGCAAGTATTTACGCTGTGCTGTTGCAAACGGTGAGAACATTGAGGCGAGAGAGAAAATGGCTTACGCTGAATTTCTCGCGGGAATGGCTTTCAACAATGCCGGACTTGGTCACGTCCATTCCATGGCGCATCAGCTTGGGGGATTCTACGATCTTCCCCACGGTGTTTGCAACGCTATATTGCTTCCTCATGTCGAGAAATTCAACGTGTTAGCGTGTCCAGAAAAGTTTGTAGATATCGCAATTGCCATGGGTGAAAACGTTCAAGGCCTTTCTGTCATGGAAGCTGCTGACAAAGCAATTGAATCTATAAAGAGGCTTTCAAAGGAAGTTGGCATTCCGTCTGGATTGAAAGAGCTAGGAGCCAAAGAGGAGGATTTTCCAATTTTGGCAGAAAATGCCCTTAAGGATGTTTGTGGATTCACCAATCCAAGGAAAGTTATGAAGGAAGACATCATAGAAATTTACAAAGCGGCAATGTGATCATGAAAAATTTGTGGTGATGCCACAGATAGGCATCACCACATTCCCAACTTCTTAAAGGAAAGAGGGAAAGTATATGAAAAAAGTACAGATCAAAATGTGTATGGGAAGCTCCTGCTTTTCACGGGGTAACAACAAAAATGTAGAAATAATAGAAAAATTCATTCAAGAAAACAACCTGTCTGCCAAGGTGGATTTAGTTGGCTCGTTATGCATGAACAAATGTTCAAGAGGACCTGTAATAGTCGTTAACGGCAAAGAACATTTTGGAGTTACACCAGATAGCATTCTTGATTTGTTAAGATTCTACTTCAAGGAGAAAAAACATGCAGAGCAATGTGATATACACTGAGAAAAATGAATGCCAAGAATGCTGTAAATGTGTTCGCAATTGTCCCGTGAAAGCCATCAGAATAATCAACCATAGCGCCCAAATCGATTACGATCGATGCATTGCGTGTGGAACATGTGTACAGGTATGTCCGGCTGGTGCACAAAGGGTACGAAATGATGTAAACAGAGTAAAAATGCTTTTTGATTTAAAAGAAAAAGTGATTCTTTCAGTAGCTCCTTCTTTTGTTTCAGAATTCGATAATCCAAAAAAATTGTTGGCCAAAGCAAAAAAAGCAGGCTTTTACGCGGTATCTGAAACGGCACTGGGGGCTGACATCGTAAGTTACTTTCAAAAGAGAAAGATGAAAGAAGATAATTCTTTGATGTTTTCAACAGCTTGCCCGGTGACCGTTGATTACATTCAAAAGTATAATCCGGAATACATTAAATTTCTTTCTCCCTATCTTTCTCCGTTGCTAACGCACTGTCTTTTTTTAAAAAGCTTTTATGGGGAAGAGATAGGGATAGTTTTTGCCGGACCGTGCATAGCCAAGAAGAAAGAGTCTGATCTTTACCCTGAATATTTAGATGTGGCTTTAACTTTCGACGAGTTGAGAGGTTTCTTCGAGGAAATAGAAATAACGGAAGATGAATTGGAAAATTCAAAAGTTGATTTTGAACCGTATAGAAGCATATCAGGTGTGATCTACCCTATAGAAGGTGGAATGCTTCAAACGCTAAGCGAATATGATTTGAAAGATGCGAGCTACATTAATGAAGGTTATTTTAGTCTTTCCGGATTTAAAGAGATAATGTGTTTGCTCGAAAAAGAGGATCTCAGCACTCTTTCTCAAACATTTTGCGAGTTCCTCGCATGTAAGGGTGGCTGCATAAATGGCTCGGGTTTAAAAAATAAAGGAGATATCATTTCGCGGAAGAAAAAGGTTGTCGCTTACTACAAAAATGTGAGAAGTGGAACGAACAAAAAGTTGGATCTTTCAACGTCAAACTTAAAAAAACCTCCTCTGTACGATAAAAGATTTTCAGATCCAGTTAAGAAATCCCACTTCAGTCAAGAGGAAAAAGATACGGTGCTTAAAAAGATAGGGATGTTTTCAAAGGAAGATATGTTGGACTGTGGTGGATGCGGTTACGACACCTGTGAAGAATTTGCCGAAGCGTGTTTGTCAGGATTAGCCGAACCTGATATGTGTGTCATAAACATGAAAAGGTTGGCTCAGGACAAATTGAACACGTTGATAAAGACACTTCCATTGGGAGTTGTAATTGTAGATGAAAAAATGAACATCATTGAATGCAATGCAAAATTCGTTGAGATGTTCGTTGGTATAGAAGCAGACGAAAAAGTTATTTCAAGGTTCAAAGGTAGAAACATCTCAAAATTTGTGGAAACAGGAAATGTGGCGCTTAAAACATTTGAAGTCGGAAAACTCAAGACGGTGATACGTAGCGGTCAAAAGATATTTGAAGTGTATTCTTTTGCGATCAATAAAGAAATGATCGGCATGATTTTTCAGGATATAACAAAACTGGCAGTCAAAAGAGAAATGATTGTAAAAAAGGCCGAAGAAGTTATTCAAAAGAATCTCCAAGTTGTACAAAAGATTGCATTCTTACTCGGTGAGAACGCTGCAGAGGCAGAGGTTATTTTGAATTCGTTGATAGAAGCTATAAATACGTCAGAGGGAGAAAATGGAAAAGATCGTGGAAGTTGATTTTTGCAATGTTCCCAAACATCTCCAAAAGATCTCAGGAGATGTTTTTCAAAAAAACATTGCATCTGATAATGAAAATAAAGTGGTATGTACGCTCTCCGATGGATTGGGTAGTGGCGTAAAAGCGAATGTCCTTGCCACTCTAACGGCAACTATGGCTCAACAGTTCATAATGAACAATATGGATGTCAGAATAGCCGCAAACATAATAAGAAGCACATTGCCAATTTGCTCAATACGTAAAATAAGCTATTCTACATTTACCACGGTAAACATAGACTCAGCGATTGAGTTGGCAAAAGTAATCGAATTCGATAATCCTCCTTATTTCTTGGTAAGAAATGGAAAAATGCTTAATATAAAGAAAAAGCTCGTAAAGCTTGAAAAACAAAAGAATATCACGCGCAACTCTTTGATGTACTCAGAGTTCAAAGTAGAATTTGGAGATAGAATAATCCTGTTTTCCGATGGAGTAACGCAATCCGGAATGGGAACGAAAAGATTACCTCTGGGATGGCGATTGGAAGGAGTTAAAAAGTTCATATTGGAACTACTCGAAAAGGAAAGAGATATTTCAGCACGAAGGTTGGCCTCTCTTGTGCTAAAAGAAGCTATGAAAAATGATTTGTTTGTTCCAAAAGATGACACTACGTGTGCTGTTCTTTATTACAGAAGAGCGAGAGAGTTACTTGTGATAACAGGCCCGCCTTTTGATAAGAGTAAAGATGACTACGTTGTCGAGAGATTTAAAGAATTCAAAGGCAAAAAGGTTATATGTGGAGGAACAACAGCACACATAATTTCTCGGAAGCTGTGTAAACCAATAAAAATTAACATTTCCGAAAGAAGTGCAGACGTTCCTCCAACGTCGACAATGGAGGGAGCAGAGCTTGTAACTGAAGGAATACTAACACTAAATAAAGTTTCCAATCTCTTGAAATCACAAGAATTTAAAAGTGATACTTCGAAAGATGGGGCGACGAAGTTATTTGATATGTTATTAAACAACGACTGTATACATTTTTTGGTTGGAACGGCCGTAAATGAAGCACATCAAGATCCAAATATGCCAGTTGAATTAGGCTTACGTCGAATAACTGTAGAGAAAATTGTGCGCCTTTTAAGAGAAGTTTACCTGAAGAAAGTTCTTGTGGAGTATGTTTGATCATGGAGGAGAAAAATGGTGGAAGTGAAAATCTGTATTGGAACAGCATGTTATGTAATGGGAGGAGCGAATTTTCTTTTGATCAAAGAAAAGCTATCTGATAAAGAAAGAAAAAAAGTGAAACTGGAGTTTGTGCCATGTTTAGGATATTGCAAAAGCGGCAAGGGAAAACCTCCATTTGTTCTAATAAACGGCAAGATATATGAAAAAATTGTCGACGTGGATGCTTTGATCGAGATAATAAGGGAAAATATAGAAAAGTAGGAGAGTAAAAATGTTAGCGTTGAATAATAAAGTGAACTACTTAAAAAAAAGCCTCGCTGCGGAGCTTTTAAAGCTGTTTTTTGAAGATGAATTGCATACCAAAATAAATAATATTCCTATTGAACGAGCTCCGAAATTCTCTCAGCCTGTGGATTGTTGCATTTTTAAAGATCGGGCCATGGTCAGGAACAAGATAATGGCACTTCTCGGTATAAACATAGAAAAAGAAGAGGATGAAACGAAGGATTTATCTTTCTTCCTTGAAAAGGCCTTAAAGAGGGAAAAAGTAAATTGCCCAGTTCTGACGGTCATAGATATAGCATGTCACTCATGTGAAAAAGAACACTACTACGTGACAGACTTGTGCCAAGGATGCTCTGCCAGACCGTGCGAATCAAACTGCCCCGTAGGAGCAATAAAAGTGGTAAATGGCAGATCAGTAATAGATCAAAATAAATGCGTGAAATGTGGTAGATGCAAGGAGATGTGTCCATACAACGCGATAGTTTATAAGACTGTTCCATGCGAATCAAACTGCCCTGTTGGTGCTATAAGCAGGGATCCTGAGACAAGAAAAGCCAAGATAGACTATGATAAGTGTATATACTGTGGAAAATGCACCAAAAGCTGTCCATTCGGTGCCATAATGGATAGAAGCCAAATAATAGATGTCGCCAAAAATTTAAAAGACGGAAAAAACATGATCGCGTTAGTTGCTCCATCAATTGTAGGTCAATTTCCAGGTACGGTATTTCAAATGGTTTCTGCATTGAAAAAAGTTGGATTTTCAAAGGTTTATGAGGTTGCATACGGTGCTGATCTAACATCTAAAAGTGAAGTAAAAGAATTTATAGAGAAGGTAAAAAGTGGAGAACAGAGCATGATGAGTAATTCCTGTTGTCCAGCATGGGTTAAAACAGCAAAAAAACATATTCCGGAATTTTCAAAATTTGTATCAGATACACCAACACCAATGGCTTTCATTGCCCAGATAGCAAAAGAAGAAGTACCTTCTTCTATAACTGTTTTCATTGGGCCATGTATAGCTAAAAAATTTGAAGCAATTCACAACGCAGATGTTGATTATGTTCTCACTTTTGAGGAATTAGGTGCCTTTTTCATAGCCAGAGGTATAGAGATTTCAGAGCTTTCAGAAAATGAGTTTGATTCGCCAATTTCCACAGGAGTGGGAAGAGGATTTCCCATTTCTGGAGGGGTTGTGGAAGCAATTAAATATTATGTAAGTGAAATATGCGGCGAAGAGGCTTCTGATGAATTAAAGCCCTTTAAAATAGATGGATTAAACAAAAAAAACATTTCAATATTGAAAAGGATAGCGAAAAGTGAAAATGACTTTAATTTTGTGGAAGTTATGGCGTGTGAAGATGGTTGTGTAGGTGGACCTGGAGTGATCTCAAATCCGAATTTGTGCGGTAGAAAAGTTGAATCTTATTCCAAAGAATCGTCCGTAGGCGGGTAAAAAGCGTTAGGCGATAAGAAGAAACATGGAGTCTACATGCAAAAATAGTTGTGCAAAAAAGCATCATATTTATTGCTATTCCTATGAGTTCTTAGCAGGATTCATATAATTTAATGATATCTTCAAAGGTTTCTCTACGTTTTATCAATTTTAGATCTTTTCCATCAAAAACAGCTTCTACGGGTCTCAATGAGAGATTGTAGTTTGAAGACATTGTATATCCATAAGCTCCCACGTCATAAATTATACCAAGATCACCAATCTCTGGTTTGCAAATCTTTCTATTCTTACCGAGGGTATCCGCAGTTTCACACACACGACCGACAATATCGGCAATGATTTCCGATCCATCGGAGAAAAATTCTATGTGATGATAAGCGTTATACAAAGATGGTCTTATAAGATCTGACATGGACGCATCAACGATCACAAAAGTCTTTAAATCCGTAGGTTTCAGCTCCATCACGCGCGTGATGAGATAACCAGCTGGACCAATGATGAATCTTCCAAGTTCAAAATGGATGGGAACCCCAAAACTCTTTAATATTGGAATGACTTTCTCTTGATAATCTTGAACGTTCAGACCTTTGTCGTTGTGCGTGTAATCTATTCCCCATCCTCCACCCACGTTGATAAATTCAAGATTCAAAGCTTCGCTATTGATAAATGATTTCAAGGATTTGAAGGCATCAACAAACGGAGAAACATCTGTTATCTGCGAGCCTATATGACAGTGAAGACCAACGAGTTTAAGGTTTGAAGGCAAGGAATGGATCACTTTGGATGCTATTCTTACGTTCATGCCGAATTTATTTTTCTTAAGTCCTGTGGATATGTGAGGATGAGTTTTAGCATCAACATCTGGATTTATTCGAATAGAAATTCGCACCGGAATATTCGGAAATCTCCAAATTTCTCCTGATGAGTCTACATTTATGCACCCCTCTTCATCTTCAGCATAAGTTTTCAATTCATCGACTGTTTTTCCGTTTCCGTTAACAACTATTTCTGAAGTATCAAAACCAACATACTTAGCCATTTTGTACTCATTCATGGAAACAACATCAGCTCCAAGTCCGAGTTCTCTCACAAACCTTAGCAGGTAAGGATTAAAATTTGATTTAAAAGCAAAGAAAACCTTGTGCTCAAGACTCTTAAGCACTCTTTCCACCATTTCAATCCTTTTTCTAATCCCTCTTAAATCATAAAGATACAAAGGTGTTCCAAACTCCTTCGCAGCTTGTAGGAATATTTCTCTGTCCATGTTGCCTCCCCTTTATTAGCAATCATTATGTTCCGACATTTTGAATGGTTTTATCGCCTTGAAGTAGTGCTTTTAAATGGTTCTCATCAGTTTGATGAAGGCAATTGAATTTTATCTATTTTTCGCTTTGCAAGCGATCATGTAATTTTTTCGAAATCTCGTCAGGTCTGATTCTTTAACGTTATGTCGTACTTGATACATCTGATAGGGTCTTAAACCGACATGTCATCCCGGACTTGCTCCGGGATCTCATCCTCAGATTCCGGCTCGTAGGCCGGAATGACGTTATGGTTAAGGACTCTGTGTAAAACACGCTGCATACTTACACCTTTCGTCGGCTTCGCGCACTGTAAAAGATAACAGAACAAACAAGGATGCTGGAAAGATGAGTTCCACAGGAACTCCCAGCATGGTCGAGAAAGCGGAGAAAATACGGCTCACTCATATGACCTGACAAAACTTCGAGGGACTTTAAGTGCTTTTGTATCCATATGCTTTAACTCTATTCTATTACTTTTATACTTTTAGAAACCCAGAAAGGTGATCGTTGGTGATGAACTTTGAGAAATTCAAACATTTGTTTTGACAATCTATATGAATTTATCCACACTCTCGGAGAGAACCTTTTAAATTCAGCGCACTAATTTGTTTAATTCCATCTGGATGAGAATCATGAAAACAGGTTCTATAACTATTGCCAGTAGAAACCACGGCACAGGGCTGTTGTCTTTCTTCACATAATATGAAAATCCCTCTGAATATTTATACAAAAAATACAGATTCGCTATTGGAATTATAAGAAGCCATGCAGTTGGTATGTCTGCTCCCAAAGACTTCATTTCCTCTTTTGTTTGAACGTACCAATATATCCCATAGAGTCCACCGGTAAGTATGCTAAATATAATTACAAGTACTGGACTTCTCCATTGAATATGCATTTGCTACCTCCCATTCTTGATAAGATTTTTTAATCTCCCGAAATCGTGGACACTCTAATCTCATCTAAAAATATTGGCTTTTTCACTCTGAATCCTTGCAGTTTTCCATTTTTAATTCCTTCTATTAAAACTAATTTCGATTCTGAATTTTTTTTGCCATAAACTGGAGTCAAGAACTTAGGAATCATTTTGTTATTCATGAGAATCGTAGAATACGTTAGAATATTATTTGGAGATGTGATGAGGCAAAATCTATGTCTGTTGTTTAAAATATTATGAGCTGCAACCACAAAATCTTCGAAAACGTCTTTGTTTCTCTCCAAAAATCTCTTTTTTTCTTTACTAACTTTCCCAGAAATATGAAAGGGGGGATTGAAAACCACAAGATCGGCAAAATCATGTCCTATTTGATCGCACACATTCTTAATATCCATGTTAATAATCTCAATACGATCTTCTAAAGAATTTATACGCACGAATTCGCGTGCAACATCACAGGCTTTGGGATTTATATCTACTCCGATCAATTTTTCCACAAAAGGGTTTAAAAGCGCGATCAAGACAAGAACTACTCCATTACCACACCCGAGTTCAACAACCGTTCTTGTCCTTTCTACAAGAGAACAATTTCCAAGAACTATGGAAGCATGCGTGTGTTTAGTTTCAAATGCTGATGGTGTGTGAAATTTTGGTATTTTCAGACCTTTACCATCTCCCACTGTTTGAAGAAAGGTTTCATTCCAGCAGCAATTACTGCTCCGGTCAAAGAATCATTTTCAGGAACGTTCATGATGATCATTTTTTCAATAGACAGCGATGTTTGTATAGAGGCTATTAGCCTTTTGAAAAAACCGTTGTAATTCTTAAAATCTTTTGGTGCCGCATCTATTATGTATGCGCCATCTGGATTGGTTCCCCACACAACATAGCCAACTTCTTTATTTCCATCTTTGAGGAAGTTGTGATTATACCTGTCTTCAGAAAGTTTCAAGGTTAGTGGTTCTCTTTGCCAATTTGGAAAGCGTAATTTTTCTTTTTGATTAATAACCGCTTCATTGTAAATTTCATCGATGACAGCATCTGTAAAATTCAAAGGTTCTGCATCAACCTTCTCATCCACATAATAAGAAATCAGCGTTCTTTCAATTCTGAAACCGTTCTTTTCGTAGAAGATCACAGCTTCATCGTGCTCTGCCACTTCCAAAGAAATTTCCTTTACTCCCTTCCATTTTAAAGAATCAAGCGAGTAGTTGAGCAAAGCATCACCAAGTCTTCTCCTCCGGTAGGGACGTCTAATACCAAAAGCATCTATTCTCGCATAAGGAGGCCGAAGTGCATTAATACAAAATCCAATATCTTCTCCTTCTATTCTCATCAAATAAGAATCTTCTAATGAAATTGAGTTTTCCTTCATGTCCAACTCAAAAGAGAGCATATCCCATTTTATTGGGACCACATAGTCTTTGAAAATAGAGTTAACGAGATCAACAATCTTACTCAAAGAAACCTCTGACAATTTTTTGAATTCAACTTCTACCCCAACACATTCACCCCTTTTTGGAAGCAACAAGTAACATTCTTACAATGCTATAATGCCCTCCTCCAAAAGTCTCTTGATATAGCGTTTAGAATCTTCAGAAATATCTGTGGATATTTCAAACTCGTGTGACGCAAGTTTAATCGCATCCTCTATGGAAAAACCTATCTCCATGAAATTCAAAAGCTCGTCTTTATAATCCCTCCACGCTGGAAGTTTTTTAATAAGTTTGAAAAACCATTCTTTATCCTCCGAATTCATCCAAGAATCAGCAACTGGGCCTCTGATTTTCCGCAAATTGGAGGATTTTTCAGGCATCTCATGAATCTTAGAATATTTTTCTACCATGTCAAGTATACTTTTTACATCCGTATATTTTGATAAGGACTTGAGTTTTCTAAGTGCACGAATTGCCATCCAATTAGAAACCAACGAATCTTCATACATATTATATCCTATGATGAATTCTTTTAACACATTTGTGTGCATAAAGTAATGGGGTGTAACGATTAAGTA
>JALSLY010000023.1 GCA_026988035.1 Thermotogae bacterium | reverse complement strand
GCTCTGTAAAGTGCTTCATCATCAACTATTCCGCCGCGCGCCGCATGGATAAAAAAAGCAGTGGACTTCATTTGTGAAAATTCTTCATCCGAAATCATGTGTTTAGTAGCTGGTATGAGAGGGAGATGCACTGTGATATAGTCAGACATTTTGAGTAGCTCCTCAAGACTTACGAATTTAACGTCAAGACCTCCGCTATCTTTTACAACATCATAAGTGACAATTTTCATTCCAAATGCTATGGCACGTCTTGCCACTTCTTTTCCAATGTGACCAAACCCAACGATACCAAGAGTTTTATCATAAAGCTCGAATCCTTTAAGCGTTTTCTTCTCCCACTTGCCATTTTTCAGTCCGTTTGTACCTTGAATGATATGTCGGCTGAGAGAGATCATGAACCCGAAGACAAGTTCAGCAACACTGATTGAATTTGCAGTAGGGGTATTTAAGACTGTTATTTTGCGTGCTCTTGCAGCATCAAGATCTATGTTGTCAAGTCCCGTTCCGGCGCGTCCTATGACTTTTAACCTTTCTCCAGCCTCTATGACTTCTCTTGTAACCTTTGTTGCGCTTCTAACGATAATACCATCATATACACTTATTTTATTTGGAAGCTCTTCCTTGGGTATTTTTGTTTCATCAACTTCCAAACCACTGTTCCTGAGAATTTCAATCGCCTCAGGAGCAAGAGGATCGTTAACTAAAACTCTCATCTTTATCAGCCTCCAAAAGTGACTCTTCCACAGCCCTCACACCAGAGCCGATCGGCACATGTTTCCCCATTTTGTTCAGGGTCATTTCAATCGTTGCAATTGCAGAAACCATGTCAAGTCTGTCCACGTATCCAAGATTTGATACTCTGAAAATTTTCCCCTTGAGTTGAGCCTGTCCGCCTGAGAAGATCATTCCATACTCTTCACGACTTACTTTTAAGAATTCGAGACCATCTATGTCATTTGGCACCTTTACAGCTGTTAAAACATTTCCAGGTTTTTTCGCAAAAAGTTCAAGTCCAAGCGCTTGTATTCCTCTTCTCATAGCATTTGCAAAGATTGCATGCCTTTTCCAAACCATTTCGAGTGTTTCGGATTCAATCATTTCAAGAGATTTGTTCAGCTGGTAAACAAGGTTAACAGCTCCTGTATACGGGGTGTCGGTGTATTTGTTTTTGTAAGCACGAAGATCAAAGTAGTATCTTGGAGATTTTGCCTCTTCTATGCATTTCCAAGCTTTTTCACTGCTAACCGCTACGAAAGCGAGTCCTGGAGGCATCATGAATGCTTTTTGGGAACCCGCGACGGCAATGTCAACACCCCATTTATCCATTTCAAGAGGCTCTGCAATAAGGCCGCTAACAGCATCGACGACCAGTATGGCATTAGCATTTTTAACAATCTCCGCCACAGCTTTTATATCGTTCACAACACCTGTGGATGTTTCACTAAGAGTTGTGAAAACCACTTTGGTATCTGGATTTTCTTTCAAAGCCTTTTCGATTTGCTCAACTCTGAGATAATCTCCCCACTCAATGTTGATTTCGTGCATATTTGCGCCATAAGCTCTGCAAAGCTCTGCCCAGCGCTCTCCAAATTTCCCTCCGACTACTGTGACAACTTTATCACCAGGACTTATTGTGTTTGCCACTGCTGTTTCCATTGCTCCCGTTCCGGATGAGGCAAGTATAAAAACATGTCCGTTAGTCCTAAAGACTTTTTTTAATCCTTCTGAAGCAGCTGCGAGCATTTTTTTGAATTTGGGATTACGGTGGTAAAGAGTTTCTTTTGCCCCTTCCAAGAGCACATCAACTGGAACCGGCGTTGGCCCTGGCGTCATGATTCTGAGTTTCTTTATCATCGTACTTCCTCCTCTCGAAGATTTAAGCGGTTGCTTGAAGCTATTTTACCATGCTTTTGAAGAAAACAAATCTTCATATTAAGGGCGAACGAACTCGAGGTTAAATGTTTCTTGACATGTATTGTTTTTTGGGATATAATTACAATCGCGTCAACGGATCTGTGCTCGTAATCAAAACAATTCAAAATTCGTTTTCAAGTATTTCATTGAACATGATCCTGCGACGAATTATGTCCAGAAGGGGGTAATATTAGATGAAAAAAGCACTGGCAATTCTTATGGCGGTGCTCCTTGTGGGAGCGTTCATCGGTATGGCGCAGGTATCGAATCCCAACACCATGATCGAAGAGACTATAGGAACAATCGCAACTCTTGACCCGGCTTGGGGTTATGACACCGCGTCGGGTGAAGCTATGTGGCAGGTTTATGACAACCTCATTCAGTATGATGGTCCATCCATCAAGAAATTTCTTCCAATGCTTTCCACAAATGTTCCAAGTGCAAAGGATGGAACAATTCTTGACAATGGAAAGACTTACATTTTCCACATTCGCCAAGGTGTTTATTTTCATAATGGTGATATTCTCACACCAGAGGATGTGGTCTACTCTTTCGAAAGAACACTCATTTTTGACCGTGCTGGTGGTCCGTCATGGATGCTCGCTGAGCCAATGCTACCAATGATCAATGGAGCTTATGTTGACAGTATAGAACAATGGGCCACAAAGCTCGCTGGCGTCAAATCTTACAGTGATCTCTTCATTAAAGGAACGAGAACTCCGAAGAACGCGAAGTACAAACAAGCGTTGATCGACACATTCAAACTTGTTAGCAAAGTATTTGAGATAAAGGGTAACGATGTCATAATACATCTTCCACATCCTTACCCACCACTTCTTTTCATCCTTGCACACGGTGCTAACTGGGGTGCGATAATTGACAAAAAGTGGGCTGTTGCTAACGGTGCGTGGCCGGGCACTGCTGACACGTGGTGGAAATATCACAACCCGACTCGTGAGAAAGATCCACTTTATTCTATAATGAATGGCACAGGACCTTTCGTGCTTGAGCGATGGACCAAAGGCAGAGAGATCGTATTCAAGAGATTTGATGAATACTGGGCTGGTCCTGCGAAGATAGAATATGCAGTTATAAAGAGGATAAATGAATTTACGACCAGAAAACTCGATCTTGTCCGTGGGAATGCCGACATGATCTACGTGCCAATACAGTATATCAATCAGGTAAAGGGAATTAAGGGAATTGACGTGACACCTGGAAAAGGATTTCCAACTTTGACGATTATCAATATGTTCTTCAACTGGACAATAGCGTCCAAAGGAAATCCATACATTGGATCGGGTAAACTCGATGGTAATGGGATTCCACCGGATTTCTTTGCCAACTTAGACGTTAGAAAAGCGTTTGAATATCTCTTCCCTTACAAGGCGTTTATAGATCAAGTTAACCTTGGACATGCAATAACTCCTAACGGCGCGATACCAAAGGGAATGCTTGGGTACAATCCGAAAGTCCCGCCAACATATCATCAAGATCTTGCAAAAGCAGCTGAGTACTTCAAAAAGGCTTACAACGGTGAGTTGTGGAAGAAAGGGTTTAAATTTACAATTGTTTACAACTCTGGAAACACACAAAGACAAACTGCGTGTGAAATGGTCAGGGCATTTGCAAGAAAAATCAATCCCAAGTTTATAGTAAACGTAAAATCCGAACTGTGGGCTTCTTTCCTTGATGATTATCTTGCAGGAAAACTTCCAATGTTCTCTCTTGGATGGCTCGCTGATTACCCTGATCCATATGACTTCGCTCAGCCTTATTACTCTTCTACTGGAGCATACGGTTCTACACTTGGTGCTGCTTACGTAAAATGGGCGAAAGTACACATGGATCCTCTTGTCAACGCATCCATGAAAACCACGGATCCACAGAAACGTGCGGCGATTTATGAGAAACTCAACGTTCTCGCTTATGATAATGCTCTATTCCTGTGGCTCGATCAACCTTACGCGGTTCACGTGCAACGTTCCTGGGTCAAAGGATGGTACTACAATGCCATGAGACCTGGAGTGGATTTCTATTCTCTTTCGAAGTAATAAAAAGGTCTACTTGATTAGTTTGTGATATAGTGAGAAAAGGGCTATGTTTCGGGCCCTTTTCTTTTTTGTTCTTTTTTTGTTGAATTCAACGTGATTATCATGTATAGAATCTTGAAGCTTAACAACTTAAAGTTCTATAATTCTACAAGTTTTGTGTTATCCAAAAAGAAAGCAAAAAATCATATTTTGGTGAAGGAGGAAGAATTTATGAGGAAACTTGGCGTATTTTTTGTCGCCGCAATTTTGATGTTTAATGTGACTATGATCATGGCGGGGAATGTACCAAATCCCAACATGGTCATCGAGGAGACAATAGGTCTTATCCCAACTCTTGATCCAGCTTGGTCTTATGATACTGGTTCGGGAGAAGCGATATGGCAAATTTACGACAATCTCATTCAATACAATGGCAGCAGCATATCCGAGTTTCGCCCAATGCTTTCGACAAACGTGCCAAATGCGGAGGATGGAACAATACTGGATAACGGGAGAACTTACATCTTTCATATCAGGCAAAATGTTAAATTTCATAACGGTGATATCCTAACACCTAAAGATGTAGTTTATTCCATTGAAAGGGCTGTTATTTTTGACCGTGCGGGTGGTCCATCGTGGATGCTTGCTGAGCCCTTGCTTCCCATGATCAATGGAGCTTACGTTGATAGTATCGAGCAGTGGGCTGTAAAACTTGCCGGTGTGAAATCCTTCGACGATTTATTTGTGGAAGGTACAAGAACGCCGAAAAACGATAAGTACAAACAGGCTCTGGTAGACACTTTTAATCTCCTTAATAAAGATTTTGAAATAAGAGGCAACAATGTGATAATTCATCTTCCGCACTCCTATCCACCATTTCTTTATATTCTTGCACATGGTGTGTCAGAGTCTTCTATACTTGACGAAAGATGGGCTGTTGACAATGGTGCGTGGCCGGGCACTGCTGATACATGGTGGAAATACCACAACCCGACTCGTGAGAAGGATCCTCTTTATTCCATTACCAACGGTACAGGACCTTTTACACTTGACAGGTGGATCAAAGGCAGGGAAATAGTATTCAAAAGATTTGATGAGTATTGGGCTGGTCCCGCAAAAATAAAGTACGGGGTTATAAAAAAAGTTCCAGAGTTCACAACAAGAAAGTTAGATCTTATACGTGGCGAAGCTGACATAATCTACGTTCCGAGGCAGTACATGAAGCAGGTTGAAAATGTCTCTGGGGTAAAGATATCCAAAGGATTACCACTTCTTAGCATAGATGTTGGTGTTTTTAACTTCAACATAAATTCGAGAGGAAACCCGTACATTGGTAGCGGAAAGTTGGACGGCAATGGAATTCCTTCTGATTTTTTCTCGAACAAGGATGTTAGATTGGCGTTTGAATATTTGTTCCCATACAATGTTTTTATAAAGCAGGTTTGGATGGGACAAGCGATAGTTCCAAACAGTGTAGTTCCAAAAGGGCTTTTTGCATATGACGAAAATGTACCAAAGGCGTTTGGACAGAATTTGTCAAAAGCGAGAGAGTATTTTAAAAAAGCTTACAACGGTGAACTTTGGAATAAAGGATTTACTATGACTCTTGTTTACAACTCTGGAAACATTCAGAGGCAGACGGCTTGCGAAATGATAAAATATTACGCTCGTCGTATAAATCCAAAGTTTAAGGTAAACGTTGTAAGCGAGTTGTGGGCATCTTTTCTTGATGATTACGAGAGTGGTAAGCTTCCGTTCTTTGTAGTTGGTTGGAGTGCGGATTACCCGGATCCTTATGATTTTGAACAGCCTTTTTATGCATCTAAAGGTGTTTATGGTTCCACATTAGGCTCTAACTATATCAAATGGGCCAAGAAGAACATGAATCCTTTGCTCATGAAATCCATGCAAATGGTAGAGCAAGCAAAGCGTGCCCAGGTGTATCAAAAGATGAACATTATTGCACATGATCAAGCACTCTATATGTTCCTCGATCAACCATTGTCTATGAATGTACGACGTTCATGGATAAATGGGTGGTATTACAATCCGATGAGGCCTGGAATAGATTTTTATTCACTTTCAAAATGAATGAATATCTGAGCTAAATATCTGGTAAAATAGGTCGGGGAATTGTATTTCTCCGACCATTTTGTCGACTTATCAAATAGAGAGGATGGTGTCTTACTTGATAAGCTTTATCATCAGGAGGTTGCTCCTGTTGCCTGTGACCCTTTTGGGACTCACGTTTTTGATATTCTTTTTTACATCTTTTCTGTCTCCTTATCAATTGGTTAGTGCGTACGTCACAAGTCCACGTGAACTTCAAGCGGGGAATGTGGATAAAATTATCGAAAAGTACGGTCTAAATCAAAACTTCATATTTAGGTATGGAAGATGGATAGACGGGCTTGTCCATGGAAATTTTGGATGGTCGCTCTCTTTGAATGAGCCTGTTTCAAAAGTTTTAGAACAAAGATTTCCCGCAACAATTGAGCTAACTATCTATGCCATAATACCTGTTATATTTATAGGTATATGGTTAGGTGTTGTAGCTGCATCACATCACAATGGGGTGATAGATCAGGTATTGAGGGTAGTGGCACTTTTAGGTTATTCAGTGCCAGCCTTCGTTCTTGGATTATTGCTCTTGTTTATACTTTACGGGGTACTGGGATGGTTGCCACCGGGTAGAATGGATCAATGGGCACAAATGATTTATTATGCCAAAAGTTTTCATCATTACACCGGCATTGCAACGTTAGATGCGCTTCTTAATGGAAGGATTTGGGTGTTTTTAGATATCCTTAAGCATCTCATCGATCCGGTACTCACCCTTTCTTTCCTTTCAATAGCAGGATTGCTGAGAATCACACGCTCATCAATGCTTGAATCACTTGGGCAGGATTATATCCGTACCGCACGTGCCAAGGGATTAAGCGAAAGAGTAGTTGTGAATAAACACGCTAAGCGCAATGCTCTCATACCAGCCACAACTGTTGCGGGATTGATGTTCATAGGTATGCTTGGTGGAGTCATTATAACCGAGACAATTTTCAACTATCCAGGTATTGGCAGCTTTGCAGCTCAGGCTGCCGAGCAATTTGATTATGCTGGAGTTCTTGGTGTGGCAGTTGTCTTTGGAATTGTAACGGTTATAGGAAACCTTATTGTAGATATTTCCTATGCAATTATAGATCCACGTGTTAGAGTGGGGTGATGTGAATATGGAAAGATTCATCAAGATAGCAAAAAAGATAGCAAGAAATCCTACTTCTTTGGCAGGTTTGCTTCTCGTTCTTTTTTATGTAGCGATTGCGATTTTTGCGCCGTTTCTTGCTAAGCCACCGTATCCAGACACACCGTACCAAATGCCGCAGAGCGGATGGTCAGCTATTCCAAAGCCACCCAGTTGGCAAAATCCATTTGGAACTACTCAAGGGCAGTACGATTTGTATTACGGAATAATTTGGGGAACGAGGACCGCATTTAAAGTTGGAATTGTGGTTATAGGACTTGCCCTTATCATAGGTTTGATCGTGGGAACCATTTCTGCATACTTTGGAGGATGGGTTGATGAAGTTCTCATGAGAATCACGGATATATTCCTTGCCTTTCCATTTCTCGTTGGCGTAATCGTCATAGTGGCAATACTTGGTCCCGGCTTGAATCATGTTATGTGGGCTTTGGTGATATTTTATTGGATGACTTACGCAAGACTTATAAGGGGAAGTGTGCTGGAAGTTAAGGAAAATCAATATGTCATGGCGGGAAGAGCACTTGGAACTCCGGGATATAGAATCATAAGTCGCCACATATTGCCTAACGCTATATTTCCTGTCATAATTCAATCTTCCATGGATATGGCTACCATACCGCTAATGGCTGCTGCACTTTCATTCCTTGGACTCGGAGCGCCAGTTGGATATGCGAGCTGGGGACAATTAGTTTCATTCTCAAGAAACTGGATAGTTTCCTCAACTGGTGGGAATCCATTTGCGTATTGGTACACAATTGTGTTCCCAAGTGTAGCCATAGTGCTTTACGCTATGGGATGGAATCTTCTTGGTGACGCTCTTAGAGACATATTCGATCCAAGAATGCTTATATAGGGATGTGGTTTAGATGGCAGTCTTATTGCAGGTTAAAAATCTTCACACCATATTTCATACCGAAGACGGTACGGTTGAAGCTATTGGTGGAGTTGACTTTGAAATAAATGAAGGTGAAACTCTTGGTATTGTTGGAGAATCTGGATGTGGAAAAAGTGTCACTTCTCTTTCAATAATGAGGCTTTTACCAAAAGGTATAGGAGAGGTTCCGCAAGGAGAAGTTATATATAAAGGAAGGAATATACTTAAGATTCCGGAACATGAAATGCGGAGAATTCGTGGAAAAGAAATAGCGATGATCTTTCAAGAACCAATGACGGCTCTCAATCCCGTTTACACTGCTGGAGATCAAGTTGCTGAGATGGTGGAACTCCATTTGGGGATGAAAAAGAAGGAAGCTCTTGATTATACAGTTGAGATGTTCAAAAAAGTTGGCATTCCTATGCCCGAACAGCGCATTTACGAGTATCCTCATGAACTGAGCGGAGGTCTTAGACAGAGAGTCATGATAGCTATGGCATTATCCTGCAATCCCAGCTTGCTCATAGCAGATGAACCAACAACAGCGCTTGATGTTACCATTCAAGCACAGGTGCTCGATCTCATGCGTAATCTTTTGAAAGAATACAATTCTTCTCTCATAATGATCACACACGATCTCGGTGTCATAGCAGAAATGGCAGAACGTGTAGCGGTTATGTACGCTGGGAAGATAGTAGAGTATACAGATGTGGTAACACTTTTTAAAAATCCTTCACATCCATACACGATCGGGCTTATGAAATCCATTCCGCGTCCTGATGTTGAGGTGGAACGACTCGAGTCGATAGAGGGTGTTGTTCCAGATCTATTCCATATGCCAAAAGGATGCAGATTCAACAATAGATGCCCGTATGCGACGAGTAAATGTCGGGAAGAGGAACCACCACTTTTTGAAGTTGAACCTCAGCATTGGAGCAGATGCTGGAGATATTCAGAACTGAAAGATCTTGTTAAGCAGCAGAAAGGCGGTGCTAAAGTTGGAAAAGCTTGAGGAACAGAAACGATCAGAAAAGAAGTCCGAAATTCTGCTGGAGGTCAAAAATCTCAAAAAGTATTTTCCAATAAAAGCAGGTGTTTTCAAAAGAACAGTTGGTTGGGTAAAAGCGGTTGATGATATTTCCTTTTTCATAAGAAAGGGAGAAACACTTGGATTGGTTGGAGAATCAGGTTGTGGAAAGACAACTACGGGACAAACGATATTAAGGCTTATAGAGCCAACGGCTGGAAGTGTGCATTACAACGGTGTTGATCTTTTGAGTCTTTCAAAGCGTAAGATGAAAAAATACAGACCAAAGCTTCAGGTGATTTTCCAAGATCCATACAGTTCTCTTGATCCAAGAATGCGAGCAAAAGACATAATAGCAGAGGGATTAAAATCAGCTCATATAGGTTCTCGTAAAGAACGCTACGAGATGGTAAAAAAATATATGGATAGAGTGGGATTATCTCCGCTTTACATGAATAGATTTCCACACGAGTTTAGTGGTGGACAAAGGCAAAGAATAGGTATAGCTCGTGCACTTATACTCAATCCTGAGTTGATAGTTTGCGATGAGGCTGTATCAGCTTTAGATGTTTCGATCCAGGCGCAAATTCTAAATTTACTTGATGATCTTCAAAAAGATTTCAATCTTACATATCTCTTTATAGCACATGATCTCAGTGTTGTTAAACATATAAGTGATAGAATAGTAGTCATGTATCTCGGTAAGATCGTGGAAATAGCAAATAAGCACGAGTTGTTTATCAACCCACTTCATCCATATACAAAGGCTTTGCTTTCTGCTAATCCCATACCAGATCCAACTGTTAAGCGTAAAGATCGCATCATACTTCAGGGAGATGTTCCAAGTCCTGCAAATCCTCCATCTGGGTGTCGATTCCATCCAAGATGCTGGATGGCAAAACCTATATGTTCTCAAAAAGAACCACCGTTGAACGAGGTGCAGCCTGATCATTACGTTGCATGTCATTTTTGGAAGGAAATGATAGAACAAAATGGATAAATAGTTAAAAGCCACCCTGATGGGTGGCTTTTAACTTTGAAGAGATAATTCGTCAGTGTTGAATACCCTTTATTATTATAAGTTCAATCGTATCAGGTGACATCTGTCCTTCGGGTAAAAGTGCAGATGATCCCACAATATCTGTTAAGGCTCTTGCATACTCAGCTGCCGATTTTCCGGTTTCTGAGGATATAACTCCTGCTACCTTTTGAACAAAGACGTCGTATTTGTTTTTCATATATTGCCAATTTTTGCTTTTTTCAGAATAAAACCGCGTTTTTTCTCTCTCTATAAGTCTCAGAGATTGACGCTCGTTTCTTAAAAAATCTATGTATGATCTCAAAAATTGTTTTACCTTTTTTACGTATTTTCCGTCTTCTTCAGAAATTCCAAAAACCCTGTCTTCAAGTTTATGAAAAGCTTCATCCCATGCTTCTTTAAAAAGCTCTTCCTTACTTGGAAAGTAGTAATAAATCAGAGACTTTTTGACGTTTGCAATAGATGCGATGTCTTCCATTGATACATCAGCGTAAGATTTTGATGCAAAAGCCTCTCGTGCCGCTTTAAGTATGGCTTCTCTTGTTTTGTTTCCCAATCTGAGGCCATCTCCTCTCTTGAGATATTTAAAATCACCAAACTGTAAGCAGATAACTGACCATCTGGTCAATATAATACCATATTTTTTCGCTTAGGTCAACGAAAAGAATTTTACGTAAACCTTTGGAAAAGCTACTGTATTTTTTCTTTAATTTCAGGAGCTACTTTTTTAAATTTTAGATACCTTAGAAAGTGCTTTGGAAGTGTTTTAACGATTCTTGACATGATGTAATATACTCCTATTCCGGTAAGGGCGGCAATCACATACCTGATTCTTCCATTCATGGACAACATGATGAGATACATTCCCACCATCATGATTGTCGATGATATGATAACTCGGAAAAAGTACCATAGATTAAAGAAACGTATCCCGAATCTTCTTTTTAGGGAATGTAACATTATAATCGTGAAATAAAAAGAGGCAAGAGAAGTTGAAAGCGCAAGACCAGTCTGCTTTAGAGGTGATATAAAGAGAAAATTCAAAAGGATGTTTATTCCTATGCCAATCGTTCCATATATCATCGGAGTTTTGGAATCTTTGAAAGAGTAGTACACTTGTACAAGTACGCCGTTATATGCCATGGTGAACAGAGATATGGAACTAGCAATCAGTGGAGGATAAGTAAGAAGCGTAGAGGCGTAAGTGAAATTTCCCCTTTGGAACAATATTCCAACGATGCCCTTTGCAAGTGGGAAAAGCGCAAAACTTATAGGAATCAAGAAAAAAGAAAGGAGCTTCATGGAACGGATCACGGTAATAGAAAGTCCGTTTGTGTCTTTTTCAGTTACGTGTGTGGCAATAGACGGATACGTTACTTGCGATACGGGAGTTCCCAACACTCCACTCACTGCACCTTTTATTCTTGCTGCGTAACCTAAGGCGCTTATTGCACCCGTAGTCAGTGCTGAAGCGAAAGAACGATCTATTATGGTATTAAGCATGCCAAAGGCACTTGAGAAGAGCAACGGGAGTACCATTTTGAAGAGAATTTTTGTTTCAGGAATTCCTTTTTTTAATTTGAAAGGGTTTAAGTAATGTCTTTCAGCAAACGCCAATATCAGCATCATAAAAAGGGGACCTGATGTCCACGCTAAAGCTAAAGATAGATCACCGAGATTTTTGGTAATAAACAGCGTTGCTATAACGACTACGTCAAAACCAAGACCAGTAAGAGGATACGCCAAAAATTTTTTCTCACTTCTCAAGATGGCATTTATAAAATTCAAAGAAGAAGTTATAAGGGCGGCAAAACTCATCCATCTTAGAAATTTGGCAGTGAGTGCCAATTTTTCACCTGAAAAGCCTGGAACGAATACTTTAGCAACATCCGGGGCGAAAAATGCACTCAACGCTATCAGAATTAGCAAAAGTGAAAACGAGGAGTAAAAAATAGTGGCAGAGAAGTGTTCTGCTTCATCTTGACCTTTTTCCTTTCGAACGCGTATAAAAAGCGGAATAAATGCAGCAACCACTGTTCCCATGACTATTCCACTAAGTAGATTTAAGGGATTTTGAGAGGCTAAGAAAGCGTCCATCGTATTGCTTGTACCAAAGAAGTACGCTACTATCATATCGCGAACAAAGCCGAAGCCTTTTGATAAAAGTGTAAGAGTTGTTATCAGCATGATAGCTTGAGACATGCTTTGCCTTGAGTGAATGAGTTTTCCAATTCTTCTCTTAATGCTCAATTTTTTCACCTATGATATAATTTTGTATCTTTCTTATTCTATCATGGGTGGTGGTTTCGAATGTCCCAAAAGGTATACATTTTTGTTGTAATGCTTTTGATGATCTTCACAGTTACGATGTTTTCTATGAATTATATCGTAGGTTTTGGATATTCTCCTTCGAGGAGCTGGGTATTAAATTTCGGAGCGATGAATGGATTCAACGACGAGCTTTTTGTCAACGTATTTACGGCAGCATCGACTTCTCAGTCAATCGTTTACGAGATAAGTGCACATGTACCAATTCTTGGCAGGAATGAGAAAAATAACGGATTTCGACTTGGACCATTATTCAGCGTTTCGAATGTTGGTAAGGTGAGTACCACAAGCACTCCTGGTACAGCTGTGATTTCTAAATTGACGTTTAACTTAGGAATTTATGGACAGTATTATATAGGTCCGTGGAGACTTGAAATGGCTGTATCAAGGCCAATAGACAAGTCGGATTTTTCCGTCTCTTTTGGTTTGTGGTATTTCTTTTCAAGCCAGTCGCACCATTTTATCGACTACTTTATTGCTGATATCGAAGAGAATAAGGATCTACCATACTTTTCTTTGATCTTTGTGGAACCGTTTTGAGTTAAAATCTGGTTTTAGAGCCCTCTAAAACAACAGAACAGTTTTGAAGTGCTCAACAACATTTGATTTAAACAATTGGAGTGAATTTGTAATGAGAAGGTAGAAAGGAGAATCTTGTGTGGAACTTAAAGAGGAAAAAATCAATTCTATTTTGAAGTTCGATGGAAAAATGATTCAACTTTACTTGGATGAAGTGCGACTTCCGAATGGTCACAATTCTCATAGAGAAGTTGTGAAGCATCCTGGAGCATCTGCTGTGATTGTCACGAATAAAGATGGATCTATTGTGCTTGAAAAACAATACAGATATCCCGTAAACGAAGTTTTGTGGGAAATACCAGCTGGCAAATTGGACGGTAATGAGGATCCGTTGGAATGTGCCAAAAGAGAATTAGAGGAAGAAACAGGATTTGTTGCCAGAATATGGGAAAAGCTTGGATACATTTACACAACGCCTGGTTTTTCGGATGAGAAAATATATCTCTTTTTTGCAAATGAATTAGAAACGGGAAACACCAACCCTGATGAAGATGAATTCGTGGAAATAAACTTGTTTTCGAAGTCTGAAGTGGAGCGAATGATCATAGAAAACAAAATTGTTGACTCAAAAACGATAGCGGCATTTTTCAGAGCTCGAGAAAAGGGGTTTCTGAATTGAAAGCAGAAATAGTGTCAACTGGCACAGAACTTTTACTTGGAAAAAGTTGCAATGAAGATGCCAGAATTTTGTGTGAAGTACTTGCAAGATGTGGAATTGATGTTTACAGGTATACTACTGTAGGGGATAATGTGAAAAGGATCGCTGAGGCATATTCAGAGGCACTTGATAGAGTAGACATTGTGCTTTCCACTGGTGGACTTGGTGGAACGGAGGATGATCTCTCAAAACAAGCTGCATCTCTTGCTACTTCTATTCCTCTCGAAAAGAATGAAGAAATAGAATCTTTTTTAAGAAACAAAAAAGTAAAATCAGAAAGAATTGTGAGATCTTTTTCTTCCATCCCGAAAGGTGCACTTCTTTTTGAGAATACAGTTGGAGTGGCACCGGGTATAGTTGTACCTGTGAAAGGAAAGTATTTGATACTTCTTCCCGGTCCTCCGGAAGAGTTAAAATCCATATTGAAAAGCGGGCTCGAGAAATTTTTGAGGAAGCTCGGCGGTGCATATATTTTGAGCAAAGTGATAAGGATCCATGGTTTGCGAGAGTCCGATGTGGAAGACAAAATACACGATCTCACTCTCTTTTCCAATCCAACAGTTGCGACTTTTCTGAAGAAAGGATGGATAGAGATTTCGATCACAGCGAAGGCAAAAGATAAAGCTTCAGCGATTGAAATGATCTCGAAGATCGAGAGCGAGATCACAAAGCGATTTTCGAAAGATGTCATTGGAAAATCCGAAGCAACGCTTGAGGAAAGCCTTTATCATATTTTCAAAAGACGTGGACTGACGATTTCAGTTGCAGAATCGATCACGGGTGGTATGATAGCAAGTAGACTTGTGAATGTTGCAGGAATTTCAAGTGTTTTCATGGGAGGTGTGGTTTCATATTCTAATGATTCAAAAGTAAAGATTCTCGGTGTTACAAAAGACACGATAAAATTTCATGGTGCAGTTTCTGAAAAGTGTGCCATTGAGATGGCCATCGGTGTCAGAAGGATTTTCAGGACAGATGTTTCTATCGCCACAACCGGCATTGCTGGTCCTACGGGTGGAACTGAAGAAAAGCCGATAGGAACTGTGTGGTTTGCTCTTACTTACAAAGATGACGCTATAGCATGGAAGAGAGTGTACGCAGGAAATAGGAATGAGATAAGAAAGACTGCTTCTGAAGAAGCGTTGGATGCGCTGATTAGGCGAATTGCAAAGTAATTTGCGTAGTATTCATGGTATAATTTTGTTATGATGATAGAAGCGTTCAAAGAGCTTTATGAAAAATACAAAAGGATCAATTCTTTGCTTTTAGATCCTAAAGTGTCGGCTAATTCAAAGCTCGTGATGAAATATTCTAAGGAACTTGCATCGATTCAAGATGCAGCGCGGATTTATGAAGAGTATTTAAAATTGAAAAGTGAAATTGAGGAGTTAAGATCGATCACTTCTTCTGACATTGAAAACGAGCTCAAAAATGAGATCACTCAAAAGGAAAAGCAAATCATTGATTTGGAAAGTGAAGCATCGAGAATCGTAGAGCATATGGACCCAAATGCGGATAGAAATGTGATCGTTGAAATACGTGCTGGAGTTGGCGGACAAGAAAGCGCGATTTTTGCCGGTGATCTTTTAAGAATGTACATACGTTATGCTGAACGCCACGGCTTAAAAACGGAGATTCTTTATTCGCATGAAACAGAGCTTGGCGGATTTAAAGAGGTTACCTTTTCTGTTTCTGGAAAGGGAGCTTATAGACTTTTTAAATACGAAAGTGGTGTTCATAGAGTTCAGCGTGTTCCCGCAACTGAAGCTTCTGGGAGAATACACACTTCCACAGCTACCGTGGCAGTTCTTCCGGAAGCAAATGAAGTGGATGTTCAAATAAACTCGGAAGAAGTGAAGATCGATACTTTTAGATCTTCAGGCGCTGGTGGGCAGCATGTTAACAGAACTGAATCTGCCGTGAGGATTACACACATACCAACCGGGATAGTTGTTGTGTGTGAATCAGAAAGATCACAAATTCAAAACAGAGCTATAGCGATGAAAATACTTAGATCAAGAATTTTGGATCTCAAACAGCGTCAGGAAAGTGAAAAATTGGCTTCCATGCGAAAGAATCAAATTGGTACGGCAGAACGTAGTGAGAAAATACGTACCTACAATTTTCCACAGAATAGAGTTTCAGATCATAGAAATTCTTTTACCACTTACAAAATTGGTAATGTCATGGATGGTGAATTAGACGAGATTGTTAACTCTTTAAGAAAGTGGGAAACGGAGAGAAAAAATGGATTTTCTGGGGGCTGAATTTAAAGGAGATATTCGTGAAGTCTCAACAAAAGCTCTTGCATATGTGGGAGATGCTGTTTTTGAACTTTTCTGTAGAACAAAATTTTCGTTTAATAACCTAAAGGTACGCGAGCGCGTAAATGCCAAAGCGCAGGCAGAATACTTTGATAAGATCAAGATACTGCTAAGTGAGGATGAAGAAGCAATTGCTATGCGTGGGAGAAATTTGAAAACGGCTCGGAGCAAAGAGCCGTTTTATAGGAAAGCTACTGCCTTTGAGACCGTCATAGGCTATCTTTTTTTAACAGGAGAGGAGAAAAGATTAGGCATGCTGCTTAAGAATTGTGTGGAGCACTCTGAATGAAGGTACTTCTCATTTATCCGGATTACCCGGACACCTTTTGGAGTTTTAGATATGCCTTAAAATTTATCTCTAAAAAAGCAAGTCATCCGCCTTTGGGTTTATTGACTGTAGCGGCAATGCTACCCAAAGAGTGGGAGAAAAAGCTGGTAGATATGACAGTAACTACATTGAGCGATAAAGATATTAAGTGGGCTGATTATGTGTTCATCAGTGCTATGTCTATTCAAAGAGAATCTGCAAAGAAAGTGATCGCAAAATGTAAAACCTTGGGAACTAAGATCGTTGCAGGTGGTCCACTTTTTACAAGTTTTTACAAAGATTTTGATGATGTAGATCACTTAGTGCTTAACGAGGCTGAAATCACCCTTCCGTCCTTTTTGGAAGATTTAAAAAACGGCCATGCAAAGCATATTTATACTTCAAACAAATTTTCAGATATAGAAAAGACTCCCATTCCTCTTTGGAAACTGATCGATATAAAAAAGTACGCTCACATGGGTATTCAATATTCACGAGGCTGCCCATTTAATTGTGAATTCTGTGATGTTACTCTACTTTTCGGACATAGAATACGTACAAAAACTAAAGATCAAATATTGGCAGAGTTGGAAAGTATATATTCATTGGGTTGGAGAGGAAGAGTATTTATAGTTGACGATAATTTTATCGGAAACAAATGGAAATTAAAAAATGAAATCTTACCTTCAATGATTGACTGGATGGAGAAAAAGAAATATCCCTTTTCCTTTGGTACGCAGGTCTCGATAAACATCTCTGATGATGAGGAACTCATGCATTTGATGGTTAAAGCTGGATTTGGTTCAGTGTTTGTTGGCATAGAAACCCCCAACGAGGAAAGTTTAGCTGAATGTGGCAAACTTCAAAATCAAAATCGTGATTTATTAGCCTGTGTAAAAAAGATTCAGAAAGTTGGTTTGGAGGTACAAGCTGGGTTCATCTTGGGATTTGATCATGATACCTCCACGATTTTTGAAAAATTGATTGAATTTATTCAAAGGAGTGGGATTGTAACTGCCATGGTCGGATTGCTAAATGCTCCTCCTGATACCAAACTTTACCAACGTCTCGCAAAAGAGGATAGATTATTGAGCAATTCGTCCGGTGACAATACGGATTTTTCAATGAACTTTGTCCCCAAAATGGATCCCCAAACTCTCGTTAAAGGATATAAGGAAGTTGTTACTACGATTTATTCTCCCAAATGTTATTCTAAACGAGTTATGAATTTTCTAAGGGAATTCAAACTTCCGAAAAAAAGGCCATTTCACTTACGTTCTGTGTATATTGTTGCATTGCTTAAATCAATCTTGTTTTTAGGTATAAAAGAAAAAGAAAGATCTTACTATTGGAAGCTTTTCTTCTGGTCTTTATTCAGACATCCGCGACTTTTCCCATTGGCAATTACTTTCGCAATTTTTGGGTTTAATCTTCGAAAAACCTTTGAAAATTACCTGCGTAGTATTTGATAACACTTGCTAATTTCCTTTAGAATTCCATCTTTCTGGTTTGACTCGTAGTGTTTTGAAGTTTCTGTACAGTACAAATCCAGGACGCGCACCTTTTGGCTTCGAAACGTTCTTTATGAGTGTGTAATCCACATCAACCCATTCAGCTTCTTTGTATCTTGAATGTCCAGCAGCCAAGGAAGCTGCCATTTTTATAACTTCTTGAGGCGGCTTTTTTCCGGCTGTTACGATTACAACATGGGAACCCGGAACTTCTCTTGCATGAAACCAAATATCTTCATTTGAAGCCATTTTTAGGGTAATTCTATCGTTTTGAATGTTGTTCTTGCCAACGATTATTTTAAAACCCTTGTATTCAACTGTCAAAGGAATAGATTCTTGATCCTTTTGTCTTTTTCGTTTTATCTTATTTTTCTTTGGTGTGAAACCTCCTTCAGCCAATTCAATTTCGATATCTGTAAGTTCGTTCAAATTTGCGGCATCTTCCACCTCATCTTGCAATTCTTGAAGGTAAAGCAAGCGTTTTTTGAGAATCTTTTGCCGTTTCTTTGCTCCTTCCAATTGCCGTTTCAAATTGCTGTAAACTTTGAAGAAATGTTGGGCATTCTTCGAAACGTCTATCTTTTGATCGAGCTTTATGGAGATCTTTTCTCCACTTTCCCAGTCTGTAACTTCAACGTGATCTGCTCGCTTTGGAAAAGAATGAAGATTGGCTATAAGAAGTTGACCATATTTCTTAAATTCATTTGCTCCCTCAGCATTGTGAATCTCTCTTGCGACTTTGCTTATTGTATATTCAGTTTTGTTTATCAAACGTTTTATCAGTTTTTTCAAGTTGCTTCTTTTCGATTCGATAACTGTGTGGCGTTTTTTCCCGGAAAGGAGTAGTTCTATTGATTTTGAAACGCTGTCAAAATGTTTTGATTTACCGAAAGGCTTGAAAGCATACACGTCTTTTGGAATACCATTTTCTATAAGCATATATGCTCCTGGTTCTTTTGCTTCTTTTGCAATTTCATGAACTGTATTCAAAATACGTTTTTGTTCCTCAGTAGTGAGGGTCCTAACGATGGTGTCAAAGCTAATCTCTGCTCTGCGTGTGATCTCGAGAGCATCCTTTTTCGATAGCCCTCTAACTTTTTTCACTAAAGCACGATCCAACCTTTCATGCAAATCTGTAAAGATTTCTTCTCCAACGCTTAATGGGTCGACTCTATTTTCTTCAGGAGGAATGTACTTCGAACCCCTCAAAATAGTTCTTTTTGATGAGATGACATCTTTAAATGCTCCCAGACAAATTTCATCCTTAACTAATACAAGATTACCAAAAATGCCAGTAACTTCGTGGTAAAGTTCGAATGTTTCTTTCTCTCCTATAAGATTTTCAACATCAAATGTAAATCGCACAATCCTGTCAAAGTTTACTTGTTCCACTTTTACAAGTACAGCTCCTTTGAGTCGTGCTCTCATGAGAGAAATGAATGCTGATGGATTATCGTCGGAAACTGTGAAATTATTCGTAACGTGTATATGAGGCCATACATTCATATCAAGAACGATATCTTGTTTTTTCAGAGATAAAACGATTGTGCCTTTTGGGCCTGCGTGAATTCCGGTGAGATATACCGGTGTTTTTATTTCAGATACTATTTTTGAAACCAAGAATGCATCATAAGGCATAAATCTTTACCCTCCTCTTGGACACAGCAAGCAGTATATCTTCAGAACATTATAGTCATTATTGATGATATAATACCACTATCAGGAGGCGAAAACATGAGGAAGGTAAATTTCACAGACACTACTCTTAGAGATGCTCATCAATCGTTACTTGCAACGCGAATGAAGACGTCTGAAATGGTACCGGTGCTTGAAGATATGGATTCTATTGGTTATTATGCCTTTGAAATGTGGGGTGGTGCCACTTTTGATTCTTGTTTGAGATATCTTGATGAAGATCCTTGGGAAAGGATACGAACCATTCGGAAACATGTGAAAAACACCAAATTACAGATGCTTCTTAGAGGACAAAATATTCTTGGATATTCGAATTACCCTGATGATGTTCTTGAGCTTTTTGTGGCGAAAGCGGTTGAAAATGGAATAAATGTGATCCGTGTTTTCGATGCTCTTAATGATCCGCGCAATCTTCAGAAATCGATCGAGTTTGGCAAACGTTACGGAGCACACGTACAAGGTGCTATCAGTTATACAACAAGCCCTGTGCACACTGTGGAAAAATACTTGGAATTTGCAAAATCATTAGTCGATATGGGAGTGGATTCAATTTGCATTAAAGATATGGCAGGCCTTTTAACAGCTCCTATGGCTTACAAAATGGTAAAAGAGCTCAAAAAGCACTTCTCATTGCCGATAGAGGTTCATTCTCATTTTACGACCGGTTTGGCCGATGCTGCTTATTACGCTGCTATCGAAGCTGGTGCTGACATAATTGATACTGCCACGAGTGCACTTGCATATGGCACAAGTCAGCCAGCTGTTGAGCCATTTTTTGCTATGCTTAGTGATATGGAGGACATAGAGGTTAGCCTTGATATCGATAAGATCAATTTGGTGAATGAACATTTCATTCGTGTGCGAGAAGCACATAAAGATACCGATGTTTCCATGAAAACTGTAAATACCAGAGTGCTAAAATCACAAGTACCCGGAGGAATGTTGTCAAATCTTGTAAATCAACTCAAGGCGCAAAATGCTCTTGACAAATTTAACGATGTCATGAAAGAGATGCCGCGAGTTAGAAAAGAACTTGGATATCCTCCGCTTGTTACACCAACAAGCCAAGTAGTTGGTGTTCAAGCAGTTCTCAATGTTCTAAGTGGAAAGAGGTACAAAATAATAACTAATGAGACGAAAAAGTATGTCAAGGGAATGTATGGAAAACCACCAGCACCAATAGACGAAGAAGTGATGAAGAAGGTGCTTGGTGATGAAAAACCCATTGATGTTAGACCTGCTGATTTGTTAGAACCGGCCCTTGATAAATTGCGTGAGGAAATAGGTGCTTTGGCAAAAAATGATGAAGATTTGCTCAGTTATGCTCTTTTTCCACAAGTAGCGAAAAAATTCTTAGAGGAAAAGTACGTTGCCAGAGTAAAAGTCGATTTTGATATAGCGGATGAAAACATCAATGAGTTCCCAGAAGTCACGGTTTATCCTGTTTAGGAGAAATGGGATTCCTCAGAGTGGAGTTGCCTGTGGCATCATCACTTCTTCTTTGTGTCTGAGTATAGTAACCGAATAGAAGCTGCAAGTGGTAACAAAGAGAGGAGGTTAGCACATGAAAGTTCAATATCTTGGTCATTCTGTCTTGATGGTGGAAACCCAAGGAACACGGCTTATTTTAGATCCATTCATTGAAGGAAATCCTCAATGTCCAGTATCTGTCGACGAACTACCAAAAGTGGACTACGTGCTTGTTACTCATGGGCACGGTGATCATATTGGAAATGCTGTGGAAATTTCAAAAAGGGATGGAGCAACAGTGATCTCGAATTTCGAGATATGTAATTACCTTGAATCAAAAGGAGTTAAAACGCATCCAATGCATATAGGCGGAAAGTTTTCTTTTGAATTCGGGAATGTTAAACTCACTCCAGCCTTTCATGGTTCTTCTATTAGTGATGGTAATAATGTGATCTACGCCGGGATGCCAGCCGGCTTCTTATTAGAATCAAATGGGAAGAAGTTGTATCACGCTGGTGATACGGGTCTAACAGTTGAAATGCAGCTTCTGAGGGATGAACTGATCGATGTGGCATTTCTTCCAGTAGGTGGTAATTTCGTTATGGACGTGTCTGACGCGATTCGTGCCACTTCTTTTATAATGCCTAAAAAGGTTGTTCCGATACATTACAACACGTGGGATATCATTAAAGCAGATACTGAAAAGTTCAAAACTGGTGTAGAGCATATAAAAGTAGAATGTTTGATCATGAAACCGGGAGAATGGATAAATGTTTGATAAAAGGGCCCTGAAAAGGGCCCTTTATAATGAAAGAGTGATATTTATTTAGATTCTTCTAAAAGCTTCGTGACCTGCTCTTGAGCTGTTTTCAAAGCCTCTGCTGGTGTTTTTTTCATAAACATCGCGTCTGAAACGGCATTTCCGACTTTGGTTCTAATTTGATACCATACGGCGATTCCCGGATCGAATGAGCCATGTGGAATCTGCGAAATCAAAACATCAGCCATTGGATTTGCAGAAGAGTAATCTTTCCATGCTTCTGTGTCAAGTGCGCTCTTAACAACTGGCAGGTAGCCTGTTTTTATAGCCCAGAATGCTTGAATTTCTGGTTTCAGTAAAAACTTCATAAATTCCCATGCAGCCATTTGTTCTTTTTTAGTTGCTGTCTTGAAAATTGCCACATCGGTTCCGGCAAATGGTGGAGCTTGAACCTTTCCTTTTGGAACAGGAGCTATTGTCCACGCAAACTTTCCACCAACACTTCTGGCGGTGTAGGATATTCCGGCAGAAGTATCAATGTACATCGCGATCCGTCCGTTTCCGAATGGTCCGTCAAGATATCCTCCTTGTGCGAATGTTGTTCCGCTCTTTACGAGATCAACAAGCATTTTTAAAGTTTTAAGCGCCACTGGGGAATCGAGTAATGCTTTTTTGTAGTCAGGGCTGAGTATATGTCCTCCCATTTGTCTAAGAAAAACCTCGAAAGTATCTACAGTGGTCCTTAAACCAAGACCATATTGGATAACTTTTCCGGATTCGTTCTTTACAGTGAGAATTTTTGCATCTTTGATAAGTTCTGGAATGGTTCTTGGTATATCAATTCCGGCAAGCATCAGAGCATCGGTATTGACGTAAAGAACGTAAACAGACTTGTTAAATGGGAGTGTGTATATTTTACCATTCCAGGTGTTTGCTTTTATGAAAACTTTCCATATATCATTTAACTGAGATTTGGAAAGTCCAACGCTTGGATTGTCAATGAAAGTTTCCATTGGTTGTACAACATCTGATTTCATGAGTTGGGCAGTCCAGTTAGAATAGACCTGGCTCATGGTGGGAAGTTGCCCACTTACAGCGCCAGCCAGCAATTTTTGAGAAAGAACTCCATAGTTACCCACGTAAATCGATTTTACCTCGATATTTGGGTGTTGGGAATTGAATTCGCTCACGATTTCGCTTAACGCTTTACCTTGAGCACCGCCCATGGAATTCCAGAAAACCACGGTGGTTTTTGCAAAAGTAAAACTTACGATCAGCAACGATAAGGCAAGCACGACGATTAAAATACGTTTCATCAAAAACCCCTCCTTTTTTAATTTTGATGACCGTAGTATTATATTTTAGCACTCCACGGTCTCAATTTCAACATTTTGAAAACCTGTTCTAAAGTATTTTCTATATTTCTTGAAGTGTCAATCACCCAATCGGCCCTTTTCAAAAATTCATCTCGAGATAGTTGAAGAGTAATGCGTTTTTTTGCTTCTTCAAAGCTCAAATGATCGCGCTTCATCAACCGTTCAACTCTTAATTCGTCTGGACAATCCGTGATAACTATAAAATCCGTGTATTTGTCCAATTTCATTTCAAAGAGCACCGCTGCTTCTACAAAAACTTCCTTGCTCAATTCTCCAAGTTTTTTGGACATTTCAAGAATCATTCTTATCATTTCAGGATGCAAAATGTTATTTAGAATTCTTAACTTTTTGGGATTTTCGAAGACTAAAGCTCCCAATTTCTTTCGATCGATCATTCCATAATTGTTTAAAACATCACCAAGCTCTTTGATCACACGTTGTTTGATACTTTCTTTTTCGAGGGCTTTATGGCCAATCAAATCAGCATCTATTACAGGGTGACCGCTATTTTGTATCAATTTCGCTACGGTACTTTTGCCAGTGGCTATGCCTCCAGTAATTCCGATCAGTTTCAAAAATCCTCACCTCATAAATTATGATATAATCTTAAATGCATACTACTACAGGGTTGGTGTATCAATGTGCAAAACCATTTTTGGAGGTAAAAGAATGAATCTCAAGTTAGAATGGAAAGAAAACATGATCTTCACTGCTTATACTCCTTCTGGACATGAAGTAAAAATTGATTCTTCACCCAAAAGCGGAGGAGATGATACGGCTGCCAGACCTATGGAGCTCATGCTGGTATCTTTAGCCGGTTGTACAGCTATGGATATCATTTCCATACTTTCAAAGATGAAAGCTCAGCCTGAAAATTTCAGGGTTGAAGTTGAATATGAAAAAGCCCCTGCACATCCAAAAGTTTATACAAAATTGCATCTCAAATACATCTTTAAGGGAAATATAGATAGAAAAAAAGCTCAAAAGGCTGTCGAACTTTCTCAAACCAAGTACTGTAGTGCCTCAGCTATGCTTAGAAAGGCGGCAGATCTTTCTTATGAGATAATCTTTTCCTGAATTCAATTCAAGACGTTTGATAAAAATTTTGAACTTGCATGTCATCCTGAATTTGATTCAGGATCTCGGGATCTCATACTTAGATTCCGGGTCAAGCCCGGAATGACGTTGTGGTTAAAGACTCTATTCAACGGGTTGTAGGCCGGAATGACGTTGTGGTTAAAGACTCCATTCAACGGGTCAGTGGCCAGGATAACGTTATGATCAAGAACTCTTCTTTTTTGATAGTTGAGATATGAGTTTTTCAAGACCATCTTCATCAAGTGATTTAATGCCAAGAGCTTTCGCTTTTGACAGTTTAGAACCTGGATTTTCACCAACAATTATGTAATTTGTTTTTGAAGAGACCGTGTTGGTAACAGATGCTCCCAGTTCGATAAGTCGGTTTTTAATCTCTTCCCTTGGCTTGGAAAGAGTGCCGGTTATCACAAATTTGAGGTTATTCAACGGCCTCGTTTTTTGTAAGGGCAATTCATGAATTACCCCTATGCCATGTGAGATGAGTTTATCAATCATACGCTTTGTTTGAGGCATGGAGAAGAAATCGATGATCGATCTTGCCACTTTCTCACCTATGCCAGCCATTTGCATCAATTCTTTTTCGTTTGCACGGGATAATTCTGATATACTATGAAATTTTTCTCCGAGAAGTCTTGCTGTTCCTTCTCCAACCATTGGAATTCCCAAGGCATTGATCACTCTGTTAAAAGGTGCCTTCTTGGACTGTTCTATCTGATCCAGAATATTTTGGGCGGACTTTTTACCCATTTTTTCTAATTTTGAAAGCGTCTCGACGTTTAATTCATACACATCACCAGGGTCTTTCAAAAGCCCGTTTTTTACGAGCTTGGTGACCAATTTGTTTCCAAGTCCTCTTATATCCATAGCCTTTCTGGATGCAAAGTGTTCAATCCATCCCTCCAATTTTGCAGGACAATAAGGATTAAGACACCTAATTGCAACATCTTTCTCATCAAGCTTTCCCACAGGGCCATTGCAAACAGGACAAGATTTTGGGAGTTTTATAGGTTTTTCATCACCGTCACGTTCTTCTTTGATGGACTTAACAACCTGGGGAATTATCTCGCCCGCTTTCTCAACGAGTACTATATCTCCGATACGAATGTCCCGCTCTTTAACGTAATCGAAGTTATGAAGAGAAGCTCGCTTTACTGTTGTTCCGGCCAGCTTTACAGGTTCGAGATGAGCTACTGGCGTGAGAACCCCCGTTCTTCCAACTTGAACAGTAACATCTATTATTCGTGTTCGAGCCTGTTCAGCGGGAAACTTGTACGCTATAGCCCAGCGCGGTGATTTAGCTGTGAATCCTAACAATGATTGTACGGAGATGTCATTAACTTTGATTACTACGCCATCAATTGGATAATCGAGATCGTATCTGATCTTTTCATATCGATCGAAGTATTTCTTCATCTCTTCGAAATTGCGAATGATTTTCGATTCTTTGTTTGTTTTAAAGCCAAGCTCATGCATATATCTCAAGGCTTCCCATTGGGTTTTAACGCCATGTCTTTCTGGAAATTCCAATGAATATATGAAAGAGTCAAGATGTCTTTTAGAAACCTCTGACGTGTCGAGTTGCCGAAGAGTTCCTGCTGCAGCGTTACGTGGATTGGCAAAAAGTGGAAGGCCTTGCCGCTGTCTAATAGAATTCAATCTTTTGAATTCTGCGTGAGACATGTAAACTTCACCGCGGACCTCTATATCTACAGCCTTTTGAAGTATCAGTGGAATTGTTCGAATTGTTTTTACATTTTCTGTGACATCTTCTCCTACTCGCCCATCACCCCTGGTGGCAGCAAGAACCAGTTCGCCCCTTTCATATTTCAATCTTATAGAAAGACCATCGATTTTCAGTTCACCAACATACTCAAGATTTGAAATTTCTGAGATGCCAGAAAGTTTTCGGATTCTTTTATCGTATTCAACAATTTCATCCATTGAATACGCGTTGTCAAGACTGTACATGAAATAAGGGTGCCGTACACTTTGAAAACCATCAAGAATTTTTGATCCAACTCTTTGAGTCGGGGATGTCTTTGATGCAAATTGAGGATACTTGTTTTCAAGATCGATAAGTTCTTTCAAAAGAGTGTCATATTCATAATCGGTTATGACGGGATCGTTAAGCGTATAATATCGATAGTTGTGGTACTCGATCTCTTTTCTAAGCTCTTCAATTCTTTTCTTGACATCCTCCGGAACCATTTTTACGTATTTCCCTCCTCTGAAAGACTCTCATATATTCGAGCAAACTCTAAATGGTATTTTTTAAAGATGCTAAGAATATCCGGATCAAAGTGGCTTGGTTCGACTCTGCCGTCTCCAATTGTTATTATTCGTACAGCCTCTTCGTGGGTAAATCCTTTTTTGTATCTTCTCGGAGATCTCAGCGCGTCATACACATCTGCAATTTCTGTAATTCTTGCCTCCAAAGGGATAGCGGTTCCTCTTAGACCATCTGGGTAGCCACTGCCGTCAAATTTTTCATGATGTGATCGTGCTATGTGTCTTGCCATTTCCAGAAATGGCGCATCTCCAAGAATCTGTTCACCATATATCGAATGTTTCTTTATTTCTTCAAATTCTTTTTTTGTCAATTTTCCGTTTTTCGTTAAAATTTCGCGCGGAACTTTCAATTTTCCTATATCGTGAATCATTGCATATATTCCTATATCGTTGACAAAATTTTGTGACATTCCCAATTCTTTGGCAACAAACTCGCTGTACTTTCCAACTCTATGGACATGGGTTCCCGTTTCATAGTCGTACAATTCACTGAGCTCTGCTAATCTACCAGCAAGGTAAATATAAGAACTTTTCAGTTTAGATAACATTTTATGGGAATTAAGAAGGGTTGCAAAGTGCACCGAGAAGTTAGATATCGATTCAAGTTCGTGTTCACTTGAAGCGCCGTGCCTGAACATCATTATTATGATCGCGATTGGTTTGGATTCAAGCAAAATTGGAACTATAGCGTAATTTTTTCCATTCCAGGATGTAAAGCTGTTCCTTCCAGCTGCTATTCTTTCGTTGAAAGGGACCATGTTAGGGATCTCGAATTTTGAGCCACGCGTGCTTACCGTTTCAAATCCTCTTTCCGATATTTCAAGAAGCTTTATCCCATCACAGTCGTAAATGTTAGCGATCTTTTCAAGTAATATCTTTGCGGCTTCAGTTACATCTGTAGAGAGTGCGATAAGTTTGGAAGCTTCGGAAAGTTCCTTGAGTTCACTCGATTCACGTGCGAGAGTGTTTGAAAGATTCTCTATATCCTCGTAGGATGCTTCCAATTCTTCGTTGGTAGCTTTTAACTCTTCAATGTGAGCATTCAAATCTTGAAATAGGTCTATAAGTTTGTTATAAGTCATGCGAGTTTCTTTAAATTTTCTTGCATGTTTTTCAAGAATGGGTTCTGGTTCAAACGTGGTGCTGGTTATATCGAAGCTTGAAGAGAGCTCAGCCAAACTCTCAACGGATTTTCTGATGCGTTCAATGATCAAAAATACAATGAAAAAAGCACCTCCATCAGCTATTAGCATCAAGGACAGTAATGTCCAAAAAGATGAATTTATGCCTTTTGCTAAGGGGCCGTTTGGTATCAAGAGCATGAGATCGTAATTCGTGTTGGACTGTATGCCAGCCAAGCTCACAGCATGATCATAATTTTCTTTATAAGTTGTATACAATTCACCGTTGAATCTAACAATATCTCTTTGAGAATTTATTTTATTGACTTTTTCCTCTGCGTTGGATGGGTAAATGATCTTATTACCTTTCAGTATGAAAAATGGAATACCGTTAAGTTTTGATGATAACATGTTAAAAAAGCGATTTTGTTTGAAAATCACCCCCCCAACAAAAAGGGTATTTCCCTTTTGAAAAGCCACACTCAAAGTAACGATTTGAGCATTCAAGGGAGTTGAATAAAATTCGTTTCCCACAAGTTGACCAGGAGCGCTAAGAGCAGAAACGTACCATGGTCTCGAATTGGCGACAAGAGTAGAAGCATGAGGATTATATGGATATATGTAGTTTTGATTATTGATCGTTACGAAAGCCCAATCAGCTCCAAATTGATTCTTCATTTCGATCAGGGTTTTGTTTACGGATTCTCCCTGGGCAATTGAAAGGATGTAATTAGAAGTACTTCCTGAGAAACCGCGCATCAGTTCCGAAATGGCTGATTCCACCTTCACAGATACGTCCTTTACCTTTGAGAGGAAAAGATAATGATACTCCCCACGAATGTAATTGTAGCCAATCACGAGAGATAAAATTGTTATGGAGCCTAAAATTGCAAATACCCATAGGAAAATGTAATTTCTAATTTTCATTTTTCACCCCTTGAAGCGAAAGCATTTCTTTCACACCAATTACGTTCGCAACGTTGTTTTTGTCAATCAAGCCAAAATTTGCATACATAGGTTTCAAATCGGGAGTGCGAGCAACGTAATCCATCAGCGCCCCAATCATGCTTTTTCTTGGAAAAGTTACGGGCATTTTGCCATTCAATACTCTCAATATATTTATGGCTACGTATAATCCGGAAGCAATTGACTCAACGTACCCCTCTACACCTGTTATTTGACCCGCGAAGAAGAGATTCTTCCGATTTTTTGCTCTGAAAAACTCATCTGTCACTTTGTAAGGCTCAATATAAACATTAGCATGCATTACACCATATCGTACAATCTTTACATTTTTCAAAGCTGGTATCATACGGAAGACTCTGTCCTGTTCTGGCCATTTCAATCTTGTCTGAAACCCTACAATATTATAGAGCGTTCCTATAGAATTATCACGTCTGAGCTGTACGACGGCGTAAAACTTTTTTCCATCAGATCTTGTTAATCCTACAGGGCGGAGAGGACCAAACCTCATAGAATCAAACCCGCTTTTTGCGATCTCTTCAATAGGTTGACAGCGGGAAAAGAGTAACTTCTTGTCAAATCCTTTGATGGGTAATACTTCTGCACCGATCAGTGCCTCTCTAAAGTGAATGTACTCTTCGCGGTTTAAGGGACAATTGAGATAATCTGTTCCTCCTTCATATCTGTTTGCAAAAAAAGCCTTCGAAGTGTCAATCGTGTTTGCCTCTACGATTGGAGCAACAGCATCAAAAAAATGGGCACTTTTTCCAAATTCGTTGCTGATCCATGCGTACAATTTTGATGAAGTTGCAGGGCCACTGGCAACAACCCAAATGTCGCCTGAATTTTCTGACGGTATACAAGTAACCTCTTCGCGAACGATTTTCACATTTGGCATCGATTTGAGTATCTGAGTTATTTCGTTCGAAAATGCTTCTCTGTCTACGACAAGGGCTTTTCCTCCAGGTATGGCATTACGCTTAGCCACTTCAAGAACAAAGGAGCCGATCCTTTCTAATTCTTTTTTTAATAGTCCAGAAGCATTCTTGGTATCTTTGGACTTTAGTGAATTAGAACAAACCAGCTCTGCTAATTTGTCTGTTTTATGAACCCCTGTTTCCACTTCGGGACGCATTTCATGAAGAATGACATTGTATCCAGCTTTTGCCACTTGATATGTTATTTCAGAACCCGCAAGACCGCCTCCAATTATATGGATCAAAAAACCCTCCTCCTCATGAAAAGAAGGTTTCCTTTGCGAACCTCCTCATATTCCCAATTATCGACAAGCGTTCTTATCAAATGAAGTCCCAGGCCTCCTTCTCGAGGTTCAGAGAGTTCTCTTGGCTTCAATTCTTTTAAGTTGATCTTTGGTCCAAAGTCTCTAATCTTTATCTCCACTGAGCCATCTTTCATTTCTATTGTATAGGAAATCAATTGAGATAGATCAAACTTATAAGTGTGTTTTACAATATTTATCAAGGCTTCAGCCACAACAAGTTCGAGATCGTAGATTGTATCAGCGTCAACTACACCGTTTGATATAAGGAAGTCTTTAGTGATATCTCGAACAGCTTTTACAACTTTTAAAGCAGCTGGTACCACAACAACGATCTTTGGAATTTCAGTCACAAAATGTCCTCCTTTTTGTTTAAGGGATATAAAAATCATACAGATATTTGTCCGATTACCAGATAAAGTATGACGGCACCTTTGAAGCTTCTTGGTTCCAAATGTGTTAAATCTTTGACTTTGTTTAATCTATATAGTAGTGTATTTCTGTGAATTCCCATAACTTTAGATGTCTTGATAACGCTTGCTCCATTTTCGAAAAAAATATGAAGGGTTTTGATCAGTTCGGGATAAGGGGCGAGCTTTTCCAAAATAGTTTTTCTCACAGATTCAACGTCTTCTTTGAAGTTCTTTATCAGCATTTCGTGTGGTACTTCTGAACTTGACAGATATTCTTCTAAGTTGAACGTATCCTCAACAACGCTCTCTATGAGCTTTACAAATGTATCTTCAGAAAAATCATATTTATTGACAACCACAATTCCGTTCTTTCCACCAAAATTCATGGGTAGGATAAGAACTTTTTCGTGTTTTAATGAAAGGCTTACTCTCACTTTTGTACGCAAAGCAATGGCTACGGATTCTTCTATCTGTGGATCCATTTGAAAGTTAGCGAATCTCACATTTCCATCAGAATCAATACAAGCAATGTCACTATCTGTCAACTCGTTCAATTTTTTCCCTATTTCTTCCCAAATATCCGTCAATTTTCATCATTCCTCAAACTGAAAATGCAACCGCAGTAATTTTGCCTGTAAAGGCCAAGCTTGCGAGAAACACGCACACTTTCTAAAAAACCATCTTTTTTTCTGAAGACGCTTGGAATGTATTTAACGCCTACGTGTTTTGCAATCCTGGTACCGATATCATTTATAAATTCCACATCTTTATGAGGGCTCGTGGTAAGAGAAGTTGCAAAAGCATCGAAATTCAGCTTTTTTGCCAATTCTGCCGTATATCTGAGTCTGAATGCCATGCAGGCTTTACAACGTATGGAACCTTCCGGAAATTTCTCGAGCCCTTTAACAGATTTAAACCATGGTTTTGGATCGTAATCGGGATAAATGACGTCAAAATCCCATGCTCTTGATAATTTTTCAAGCGCATTTTTTCTTTTTTCATATTCCTGACGTGGTTGTATGTTTGGATTGAAAAAATATCCAACAACTTCATGATGCAGCGCCAATCTTTTGTAGGCTGTCGTTGCATCAGGAGCACAGCAAATATGCAAAAGGATCTTCATTTTGACAAAATTTCACGTATTTTCCCTTTAAGAGATTCATCATCAAGGCCTTCGATGGCGTAAAGGGATTTGGCCGTTCCAGATTTTGTGTAATCCGTCAAACCAATCTTTGTAAAACTCTTAGGATAAGAACTTTTCTCTAATATGAATTCGGAGAGTATTGTTCCTAATCCCGTATAAACATTGTGATCTTCAAAGGTTATAACGTGTTTGGTTGAAATGTATGCTTCTATCCAATCAGGCAAATCAAATGGGCAAGGGACTCCTATAACGGTTATGCTGATCCCTTCTTTCAAGAGTTCGTCTGCTGCTTTAACCGCAATATGAGAAGTTTGCCCGTATGTGAAAACGGTGACCTCATCCCCTTTTCTAAAGAGATCACATTCTCCATACACGAATTCGTAGTTTTGATCGAAAAAGATTTCACCTGAGGGTTTAGTTATAATTGGTATTTTGGATCTTCCAATGGCGACCGCGTAGTTTCCATAAACTTTTGTGATATATCTGACCGTCCTGTCGGTTTGATTTGCATCCTGAGGAACAATAAGTTTAAAATGATAAAGGTTTCGCAAAATGCCTACATAATCAACACAGTGATGAGTTTTTCCATCTTCACCTACATCTGTCCCGACGTGAGTTACAACAAGTTTTAAGTTTGTGTAGTTTATGTCGTTCAATCTTTGTTGATTGTAAGTTTCGTCTATTCCAAAAACACCAAAATCACTAAAGAATGTGATTACGCCTTGCGAAGAAAGTGCACCTGCAATGGTCGCTGCATTGTGCTCTTGAACGCCAACTTGATAAAAAAGTTCAGGGCTCACGCGTTCAAAGGTGTTGGTTTTGGTGGATGGCTTCAAGTCACAGTCGAGAACTGCTATTGGCGTATTTTTTTTTGACTTAGAATTGACGTATGCCATATCAGCCAGAGCTCTTCCAAAGGCATCTCTGTTCGCAACACTCTGATCTTTCTCGTAAATTCGGATTTCACCTGTTTCAACTTTAATTGGATAAGGTTTTATAGTAAAATGAGACTTCTCAAATACCTTTCTTTTTTCAATGTACTTTTCCACGTCGTTGTCTACGCCGAGTTCTTTTAAAGCCCGGTCACACATCTCGATGGAAAGGGCTTTCCCATGATATGAAACATCATCTTCCATAAAAGACACGCCTTTTCCCATAATTGTTCGCGCAAGGATAGCCGTTGGGATGTCATTGTTATTAATCGAATATTTGATCGCATTGTATAATTGAGCGTAATCGTGACCATCAACTTCAAGGATTCTCCAACCGGCAGCCTCATATTCTCCCTTTATATTCACTGGCATAACGTTACGCATATGTCCGCTTATTTGCGCATCATTGTAATCCACGATCACCGTAATATTGGAAAGTCCATATTTCTTGGCAAATCTCCTTGCTTCTGCCACTTGTCCTTTTGCATGTTCTGCATCACTCATCAAGGCGAAAACGTGGTAATCAAGGTCTGTTATTCTTGAAGCAAGTGCCATACCGCATGCAGCACTCAGACCTTGGCCAAGGTTACCAGTTGACCATTCAACACCGGGAATTCCCCGTGTTACGTGACCCTCATAGGGAGAGTTTACGTATCTGAAACCTGTTATGACATCTTCAATGTTTAGAAAACCCAATCTTCCTAAAACAGAGTAGACGCCTGGGGATGTATGACCGTGGCTCACAATAATTCTATCGCGTGACGGATTGAAAGGATCTTTTGGGTTTACAGCTGCGTAGGAAAAGACTGTAAGATATATGTCAACTGAGCTCATTGAACCACCTGGATGCCCTGATTTGGCAACAGTAGTCATTTTAATGATATCACCTCTACACAAGCGTCCAAGTTCTTTCAATCTTTCGATTTCTGATTCTGGGAGAGTTTCAAATTTAAAGCGTTCCTCGAGCATTTTTTCACCTCCAAATAGCAACCAGATTATATCATTAGTCTCTATCTCAGGTATTATCTGAGAGTAAGCGATCGTAGTTTTTATCTCTAATTAAGTTTACAATCTTTTCCAATCTTGTAAAATCCAGTTCCGCGACGATCAGATCCTCAAGACTCTCGCTTTTCGAAAGAGCAAGTATACCGTTTTGTGAATTTGTGACTTCTATCGGTCCGTATATTCCACTTTTACCAAAAAACTGCGTGCCTTCATAATTCCCAACCATGTAGCTCTCTACAGCGTAAACATACACTTGCTGTGAGAGAAGCCATGCGCTTCTGAATGACTCGTAATCTCCCATCCATGCACGTGTCATAGCAGGATTGAGCACAAGTTCTATTTTGTCGTCAAAATAGTTTTCTTCTCCGAAAAAGCCTATTTTCCTTCCGCCGCAGTTCATTCTTTCTCCGCTTAACCTGTGACCATCAGGAGTCCATATACTTTTTATGGTTGTATTTCTCCATTTTTGTGCTTCAGAGATGTACACTCCCTCGTTAGTGGAAATATCCATGAAGACCTTAGAATACAATTCGGAAATATATGTACGCTGCGAATCTGACATAATGTTGTGTGAGATCGGTTGAAGTTCAAGATTCATACCTTCTGGAAAGCAGATCAACTGAGCACCCTGTTCTTTTGCTTCCTCTATGTTTTTGAGTACACTGTAATAAAAGTCATTCACGTTTTTGAAAGCTTGAAACCTTATTTGAACAGCCGCTACTCGCGAAATTTTACTTCCTTGTTTCGTATGTTTTATGGAGACATGCGGTTGGAAACGTGTTCTTTTTATGAACAAAAAAGAGGAAAAGAATTTTTTTAATTTATTAATCATTTTTAAGGCCTTTGTTTCTTTTTATTCGCTTGTTCAAATTACGCCCTTTTTCTACAGGAGCTTTCATTATGGCATATCTTTCGAAAAGCAACTGTACTCCATCACTGAAACCATTCATCTTTGAAAACAGAGAATATCCAATCCTGTCATCTGCAAGATTTACAACCAATGTTGGGGCACCGGTATATTGGGCACATCCCCATCCGCTTGCCATTAAAGCATAAGGATTATAGTCCTCTGTCTTAAGATAACCTAAAATCATATCCACATTCATTGAAGAAACTTTGCGAAGGAATTTCCTCATTCTTAGTTCTTTTCCATACAACGCGGCGATTTTGAGCCCTTCAACCTCAAATATGGTTTCATCGATCGCTATTGGTACACGCCATTTCCGCTCTCCTATTTCGAGACCAGAATTATGAAATGATATACCATTTTGTGAGATCACAAACCATAATCCATATTTTGGAACTTCTCGATCTACGGTTACAGCTATATCGAAGTCTATAAATTCTGTAGAAACTGGTACAGGCCCAGCGAAAACTTTTAACACTTCGAATCGCCTCCACCATTTCAAGCAACGTAATTATAACATTTTTAGTTGCTTTTCGTTTTATACAATTCCCTCGAAGTTTTCATCAAGACATATGAGCTCACTATTAAAGATTACACATCCCGGTCTGCGATGTCTTTCCCACTTCCATGACCGTTCTACTGTATTTTGTAGGGAGGGGAGATGCCTGTGGTATCATCACTTCCTCTTTGTGTCTGAGGTGGCAACCGAGTAGTAGGCACAAGTGGTAGCCGAGTGGGATTGCACAGTGTGCAATGTTTTTCCCACTTCCATGTCTGAGGCGGCAGCCGAGAAGGTGGCGGCGAAGCCAACGAAAGGTAGTCCTTCCTTGAGGAAGGGGGACCGCGTAGCGGTGGAAGGTGTTAGGTATGCAGCATGCTTTAACAGAGTCCTTGACCATAATGTCATTCCGGCCTACGAGCCGGAATCTAAGGACGAGATCCCGAGATCCTGAATCAAGTTCAGGATGACCTGCGGTCACTCCGGGACAACCTATGGCTGGTTCAGGACAGCGTTAAAGAATCAGGTAAGTGCGCTTAAGTTATAAAGATTTTTGCCGATAATCGTGTTGGAGGGATAAAAATGGTGGATAAAATTCAAAGCGTAAAGCTTCCGAAAGCTCAGGATTTGCAAGCAATTCACAATGTGAGAAAAATAACTGATCATACTAAAAGTGGCACTAATGAGAAAGAAAAAGATATCAATTCTGTGTCTTCTCAAAAAGCTTTCAAGGAGTTAGCTAAAAAGTTAGAAGATCTTAGGAAAATTGTGAAGACACGCTTTAAGTACGAAATATTAAAAAATCCAGACATGATCGTTTTGAAAATGGTAAACGAGGAAAACGGGGAAGTAATAAGGCAGATACCGCCTGAAGAAGCTGTGCGTCTTGCGAAAGCAATAGATGATCTTTTGGGACTTTTTGTGGATAAACATGTATAAAATCGCAGAGCTGTTAGAGAGGTGATGGCTATGAACGTGAATCCGACAAGTTCTAATATAAATGATTACCTGTCGATGCCTCTTTCTGTACCTGGCCTAACTAGTGGCATGGATTGGCAATCGATAATAAAAAAGCTCATGAGTATTTCAGAAAAACCGCTGGATAGACTTGAAGCTCAAAAAACGTCTCTTGAGAATGAACAGAGTGCACTCGAAAATACTTTTAAACCAATGTTAGAAAACTTTCGCCAGTCTTTGTTGACTCTTGAGTTGCAATCTACATTTCTTGCAAAATCATCGAGTGTTTCTGATACCTCCGTTTTAGATGCGACTGCCACTTCTTCAGCTTTAAGCGGTACATATTTAGTGAAAGTTGATAATATGGCAACATTCACAACTTTGAACCCTTCAAAGAATGTTGGTAACGCTATTGATCCAACAAAATTACTTTCAGATCTTCAGCTTAGAACACCAATAAGTAGCGGATATTTTACAATAAATGGTGTACAAATAAATGTGGATCCATCAACACAATCCCTTGATGATGTGATAAATGCGATAAACAACTCTTCAGCTGGAGTTACCGCTTCTTATGATTCTACAAATGATGTTCTCGTGTTGACCGGAAATGGAAATGCTGTTATAAATCTCGGTTCTCCAGGAGATACATCAAATTTTTTGCAGGCCACGTATATTCAAAATGCTCCTCAGACTCTTGACGCAAATGGAAACACAACAGTGTCTTCTACTGTGCACCTTGGTGCCGTTAGCACTTCGTTTACACTTTCAAGTCTTGGCATAAATTCTGGAAATATATTGATTAATGGTGTGCAAATTGCCGTGGATTCCACCCAAACGCTTGCCTCACTGATATCAGCCATCAACAACTCGGCTGCAAATGTTACAGCTTGGTATGATTCAAATGCAGACAAAGTGTATATGAGATCGAATATTGGTGGCCCTGTTTCTATAACAACAGCAGAAGGGGATCCAAACAACCCAACAAATGTTATAAGCACTTTTGGATGGGATACAGCTACTCAAAACACAGGACAAAATGCTCAGATAGAAATCAGCTCTGACAACGGTTCTACGTGGACAACATACACAAGATCTACCAATACAATAACGGACGTGTTATCTGGTGTGACTCTTACGCTTCATTCGGCATCGACATCATCGGTAACACTAACCATCTCCCAAGACACTTCTAAAGCAATATCAGCAATTGAAGATTTTGTAAATTCTTTTAATAATATAGTCAATTGGATAAACACCCAATACAATCAGCAACCTCCCCAAAACCAAACCACGACCACAAGTGGTTCCGCCCAGGGAGCACTTTATCATAACGAAATGCTTGATAGTGTACTTTCTAAAATGAAAAGCATGGTCTATCAAATGGTATCAGGACTTTCGAAGTACAATAGTTTGCCATCGATAGGAATAAGTACGGGAGCAGTAGGATCTGGATGGTATCAAACAATGATCGGTACTCTCTCAATAGATGATGATAAATTGAAGCAAGCTCTTCAAGATGACCCGCAGCAGGTTTACGAACTTTTCGCGAACGATCCCGATAGTCCAAATGGAGATGCAGAAGCGGGAACAGGCGTGATTCAGAATTTAGATAATACTCTTTATTCCTTTACGGAGTTCAATGGGATAATAGATCAGTATGCTTCAAATCAAGGATACATAGGTTCAAGATTGCTCGATCTGAATTCTCAAATTGTACAAACTGCTCGTCTTCTCAAGCAACAACAGCTTTATTACATACAGCAATACACTGCAATGGAGCAAATGATAGGTGAGCTCTCTGGACAAAGTAATTTCATCTCAAGTCTTTCAAATTCGTCAGGGACGACGTATTGAAAGGATCAAGCGGAATTTTGAAAATAGCGAAGTAATTACAAAGCTGAGGGATGCACTTTTTCAAATTTTAAAGTAAAGACTGCCGAGTAGGCAGTCTTTACTTTACTCGTGCTATTGATATTAAGCGCTCTTTTTTGATCTTTCAAACAGTGAAAATATTACGACTATAATACCCACTATCAGATCATTCCATAGACTGTAAGTGTGACTACCAGTTATGGCCGGTATGAACGCTGCAATGATCATCCAGACTCCGCCAATGAGCCCTATTATCCAGCCTTGCCATGTAGAACCAGATGGGATCATCATGAATCCCACGATTGCAAGGACTATTCCCACTATTAGATCATTGACAAGATTAGCAGTTCCAAGCATACCGGGAATAAACGCTGCAACGATAAACCAGATACCAAGTATTAAAGCAACCCAACCTTTCCAAGACATTTTCAACACCTCCTATGAAATTAAATTTTCATTTTATATAGCAAAACTCATGCCGTATTAAAACAATCTTAGCCATTGCGGAAAAAAATGCCGATTTGTTTGCGTTGAAAATATCAATAAAGAATAAGTAGTGTGCAAATTGCGAAGTTTTTTTTCGCATGCTCTTTGCTCAAAGTGCCCTATTTCTTATTTTTTGGTGCGAAATTTTTTTTCGCAGCATTGTGAATGAAGCAAAAATGAGTTAAAATCTACTAAAGTGCATAACCTATATCTAATGGTAGATATACTCAGAAAAAAGAGGCGAATGATTATGAAAGTGTTCTTCAACGGCAGGATCGTAAATTCCGATTCTCCAACTATTAAAGCTCTTGACAGAGGAATGACTTTTGGTGATGGACTTTACGAGGTGATCAAAGTTGTAAACGGAAAGTTCCCATTTATAAAAGACCATGTCGGAAGATTGGAAAAAAGTTCGAAGTTTTTCAAGATAAAGTTTGAGTACAATCTGGACAAAATCGAGGCTATAGCACAAGAATTGTCTTCGATAAACAAAATAGAAAGTGGAGAGCTCTTTCTTGAGATAACAAGGGGAGCCGATACAATTCGGGATCACATTTTTGAAAAAGAATATGCTCCAACCTTTCTTGAAGTGGTACAGCCTTTAAGGAGAATTGACGCGAATTTGTGGCAAACTGGGGCCAAACTTGTTACATATCCAGATATGCGCCACGGTTTGTGCGAACACAAAACGATCGATCTGCTCCCAAATGTGCTTGCAAAAAATTATGCGCATTCCAAAGGCGGCTATGAAGCTTTGATGTTTCGAACAAAGAATGGGGAAAAGTATGTAACTGAGGGTGGAAGCTCTTCTTATATATTTTTTGATGGAGAGAAAATTGTTGCTCCCAAAATAGATAACATCTTACCCAGCATAACTCGTTCTAAGGTGCTATCTATTGCAAGAAGTATGGGTTTTGAAGTTATTGAACGTAGAGTATGGCTTGATGAAGTTCAACGTATGAAAGAAGTGATGCTTTTGAGCACCGTGTCAAAAGTTATGCCTGTTGTGAAAATTGATGACATGAATTTTTCGTTTGGAAGCGTGACGAAAAAGCTGATGACCGCATTTGAAGAAATGATTTCGTCCTAACGAGCGAATATTTCGTAAATTATGTAAGAAGCGTAAATTATCACAAGTAATAAGCCTTTCCATCTCTTGGCTCTATATTTTCGATTTAAGAACAAAAATAGCAGTAGAATTCCTGTGACATTCATAAAAATCAAATCTGGTTTTACAGTTCTATCTGGTTTTATAGGAGAAAGAAGCGAAGAAATACCAAGGACGGTCAAAATGTTGAAGAGATTAGAACCCACCACATTGCCAACTGCGAGATCCTTTTTTGATTTTAAGGCTGCTTTGATTGATGTTGCAAGCTCTGGGATGCTGGTTCCAAAAGCAACAATGGTTGTGGCTATCAATGTCTCACTGACATGGAATGACCTTGCAAGATTTACAGCTGAGTACACGCTCAATTCCCCACCAACTGTTACACCTATCATGCCAATAACGGTTAGCAATGAGTAAGCAGATAAGGAACGCTGTTTAACGCTGATTTCTTTAAATCCATTTTTAGAAGTTGAAAGGGCATAAACAAGAAATATAATGAAAAAGCTTAAGAGCACAATTCCATTGTGGTAATCGAGATAGCCATCTTTCAAAAGCATCATGGTCGCAATGAGCTGAGCAAGGATCATAAGTGGTATCTCATATTGTAATGTTTGCTTTTTAATTATCATACCGTTACCTATTATTATTGCGCTTCCAAGCACAAGGGCTGCGTTGGCCATATTTGATCCAACAACGTTACCAATTGAGATACCCCCGCTGTGTTGAACTGCGCCAATCATGCTTACTGCCAGTTCTGGCGCACTTGTTCCGAAAGCAACTATTGTGAGGCCAATGAAAAGATCTGAAACCTTGAACTTTCGCGCTAATCCAGATGAACCTTCGACAAGCCAGTCAGATCCTCTCTCAAGCAACAGAAGGGCAACTATAAGTAAGATCATTTGTATCAAAATGTACAAAACAATCACCTTTGTGCTAAAATTGTAAACAAATACAGTATTAAAGAGGCGATTCAATTGTACCATAAAGTATCGCGCGATCCATTGTATTCTGAAATATTTCTCTACCCTTTGGAAATTTTGGCAATAGATACACCTGTAGTTCAAAGATTGAGACTGTTGTCACAACTTACAGGTGCCCAGATGAGCTACCCGAGTGCTACTCACACACGTTTCTCACATTCACTTGGGGTGATGCATGTTTCCGGAATGTATGCGGCACACCTCTTTGGTGAAAATTCATCTCAATTCAAGCTTTGCCGGCTCGCAGGTCTACTTCATGACGTTGGGCATGGGCCTTTTAGTCATCAATTTGACGATGTGGTGTTTTCGTCTCTTGGGTACGAAGAAGGACACGATCAATTTAGAGAAAGACTCTTACTGGAAAAACTTTCGGAATACATGAAGATGAAATTTGACTCTTCATCTGAAGTGTTTAAAAAGTACGCGATGGAAGAAATGGAGATAATATTCGGAAGTATTCCTAAAAACCCTTTTAAGGCTCTCGTGGAAAAAGTTAACGACATATTTATGGGAGAAAAACTCGGTGATCCGCTTTTCAATGTTATCCAAGGGCCATTGGGAGCAGATCGTATGGATTTTGTTATCAGAGACGCTTATTTCAGCGGTGTCAGACACTATGGAACAGTGCCGATAAATAGGATCGTTCGTAACTCGCTTATTACCAACAGAGAGGAGAGAAGGGTTTTAGCTTATAATTTAAAGGTAGTTGATGATATATATACTGTGCTCTTTGGAAGGTTTATGATGTACAAAAATGTCTATTTTCATAAAACTTCAAGGGCTGCAGATATGATGATACAAGAGCTTCTTAAGAGTGCAATGAAACCTCTTGATTTTGCAAAATGCCTTGAAGACCTTGACTGTTTTTTGCAACTTAGCGATAATCTAGTTTTTGAAGGAATGAATTTACTTTATCAGCAAGGTGTCAAATCTGGTAATTTGTCAAAAAATGTTCGCGATGCTCATGAGATAATTCAAAGGTTGAAAAGACGTGACTTATGGAAACTCGTAATTGAAATTCCATTTTCCGCTACCGGAATAGATCCAAGCACAATTTCAAAATCCCTTGGTGATGAAACACTAAAAAAAATGAAAGAACGACTAAAAGATCTGATTGACAGCTCCAAAATAGACAAAAAAGACCTAAAAGCGGCGGAAGTTTTGCTGGAAAATTTCGATGAACTTTTCGTTGTTGACACTCCTTACAAGCTTACATTGGTCCATCCCGACGAATTTCTTTCCAATCGTGTTTACATACAAGATGACGATGGAAAGGTTATGACATTCGAAGAATTTGAACGCAAATACCCGACATATAAGCTCATGTCAGGAAATATGTTGCAACTGGTGAGGATATATATGAAAAACGATCTTCGCGATTTGATATACCGCTATGATCTTATACCAAAAGAAAGCATTGAAACAACAACGCGTTGGTGATTCATTTAATCTCACCAGATGATGGATTGAATACAGCATCTATTTCAAGATCCTGAAGTGCGAAACTTCTTGGAAATGTTACGAATTTTTCTAAGTTTCGCACATATATGTCCGTTAGTATAACACTTGGAGAGCTTAAGATCCGTTGAACTTTAACACTTCCATCAGTTTGGACCTCAACAATACCTCTAACTACTCCTCCAAGAGTGTAAGCCATTTCTGTGGGGAGTTTGGAAAGTTCAAGTTCGTAGTCTCGTTTCATGGCTCCTTCGATTGATTGAAAATTTGGAATTCCGAGATCCATCAATTGGGAAAAAGTGTAAGCTCTTGTGAAAGAAGCGTTAGCTGATACAAATTGTGGGTTCACAGTTTTGGATAAGACAGGATTAATTTCTGATGGTTTCAAGATTCCCACTAAAGATGAAGGCATGCTTGGCTTTTCTTTTATTACACGAAGGGGTACATTAGTTCCCTTTGGATTTCCCACAGATCTTGGAGGTTTAGGTTTTTTGAAAGATTTCAAAGTGCTAAGAACTCTCGCGTCAACAGGCGAAAGGCTTGGAATATTATTGCCCTTTAAACTTTCTCCTTTACGGGTCGGATTTGCCGACGTATTTTTCGCAGATGTTGGAACTGTTGTAGCTTTCAACCTTATGGATATCATCTCCGGATACGTCACCAAATTAGCTGGTGCGGAGTTGATCATCCCAACCAAACCAGCTAAAATCAGCAGCTCCAATATTACCGCCAAAACGGCAGAAGTTACATATCTCATTAAACCTCACCCCCCAGGATCACTGGAGTCTTTTTACTATCAGATCTATATTAAGAACTTTTTTACTTCTCAATACATCCATAACTTCTATTATGGTGCCGTATTCGGCTTTTCGATCGGCTTTAAGGTGAACGGCAGTAGGTGTACCATATTGATCGACGTAAGTACTGATAAAGTTCAGCAATCCTTTTAATCCTACATTTGTGTTGTTTACATATATGGAGTTGTTGCGTGTAATCACAATGGTTAACACTTTATGATCTTGCGTAGGTTTGGAAACACTGGTAACTGCACTTGGCAAATTCACCTTGAACATGCCTTGATTAACCGTGAAGGTCGTGGTTAGTACCAAAAAGAGGATCAATAAAAATACTATGTCTACGAGAGACGTTAGTTCTATTCTAAAATCCTCTGTTCCATTACCAGACCTTCTTCTCAACTTAATGCACCTCCCCCACAGGGATGGTTTTAAGTTTTCCAATAGCTACACGTATTTCTTCCACAGTTGTGTTGATAAGTTTGTCTTCTAATTCTCTCAAAAGAGTCATAAGTATAGCTAAAATGATTGCCACTGCCAAACCTCCAACAGTTGTGTACAAAGCGATGCTTATACCTTGAGCAAGTGATGCCTGCCCCTTAAGCCCGTAAAGACCGCCAGACTGTTGGATACCGCTAAAAACTTGAACCATGCCTATAACCGTTCCAAAAAAACCAAGCAAAGGGGAAACAGCCACTGACATACTTATGTACCTAAAGTTCTTTTCCAGTTTGAAAGTTTCATCTTCCACAAATCCTTGAAGCGCCCCTTCAAATTCTGAGATTCGATCGCTTTCATAATACTCAAATGCTTTGAGCATTACAGAAGAGAAAATGCTGGAAGACGATCTGCAATGTTGTTTGGAAGCTGTAAAATTTTTCTGAGCTATCGAATTTCTGACTTTGGTTGACAATACCTTTAATTCACTTTTCTCCTTCAAGATCACAAAAAGTCTTTCGAAAAAGAAGAGAAGGCCCAGTGCACCCAAAGCCAGAATTACGATGAGTATAGGTCCCCCACCACTAATGAATTTTCCTAAGGACATCTCTCCATCCTCCTTTTAATAAGGTATGTAATTGAACTCAATGACTTGTGCCGCTTTTTTGTATTTTACCACAAAACACGCTATTTACCTTTCATTCCAGTTTGTATCTTTTCCTTCTCCAATGGGTTCGGCATGAATTATCACTTCTTTCACATTTGGAAGTTGGCCTTTTATATGCTTTTCAATTGAAGTTACTATTTCATGAGATTTTTTTAAACTCATCCTTCCCGGTAATTCCACATGCATATCAACGAGATAATATGGTCCCAATTTTCTAATTCTGACAAGATGCGGGTGAAAAGTATAAGGTATATTTTTAACAATTCTGTCTATAGCATTCACCATTTCAGGTGAAGGCTCTTTCTCCATTATTTCAGGAATGCTGGATTTCACTATCTCTACACCCATGTATCCTATAATCCCTGATACAACAATAGAGGCCAAAGGATCGAAAATTGGGTTTCCACTGAGCAAAATTAGAACACCGCTTACCAGCACTGCTCCAGATGCGAATACATCGCTAAAGTAGTCTTTAGCGTTGGCTAAAAGTGCTTGGTTTGAGAATTTCTTTCCAATGTGAAGCATGTAAAACGACAATCCCACTTTCCCAAGAATACTTATTAAGGCACCAACTATCATTAAAGAACCAATAACTTCTGACTTTTCTATATCTTTTAAAGCCTCTATAAATATCAAGATGGCTGTGAACAAAACGGACATACCAACCACACTGGTTACGATCGTTTCAGCCCTGCCATAACCATAAGGGTAGTCCAGTGATGGAGGTCTTGATGCAATTTTTACCGCTCGATAGACGAGCACCGATTTCACAACATCTGATGTTGTATCTATTCCATCTGCGATGAGCGCAAAAGAGAATGAGAATATCCCAAGGATGATCTTAAAAATTGCAAGAATGATGTTGCCAAATATTCCAATTTTAACAGCCTTGAGACTTTGGTAAGTTCTGTTGTTATTTGTCTTTTCCACGATCACTTCTTAACTTCTACAACCAGTTTGACAGGATTATGATCACTGTTAGCAAATCCAAGATCAAAGGTTTTCACAGAAATGAGATTCAGATTTGGTGATAAGAGAAATCCATCTATTATTGTGGTGAAATTTTCGCCTTTGGTGTAAGGCTTTTCATCAGATCTCACGCTTGGAATGTTAGGATCGAATGCCCATTTCCATCCTTTGGGAGTCCAATCTTTTGGCAAATTCATGTATATACCAGTGATATATTTCTTAGGAGTAGTGTAATGAAAATGATCCATAGAGATTCCTAACATAATATTATTCCAATCTCCACCTACGAGAACATAATTACCTTTTTTGTACTCTTTCAGTATGAATTTTTTTAAGAAATCCAGTTGTCTTCTTCTTAGATTTCCACTTTTATCGAAAGCGGATAAATGGAGATTTACGAGGACCAGTTCCTTAGTAGATTTTTTTATTTTATATCGCGTTACGATGAAACAACGTTTGAGCTGAAAAAGGTTGATAGGCCATGAATAATCACCGGGAAAAGCATATCGAGCGGCGCTAAGAGGCTTGTGTTTTGTGAGGACCATAATTCCTGATTCAACATTTCCCATAGGATGATTTAACGGAACTGGAACGAAATCTACTTTATAGTTTATTGCATAGAATGCCTCATAATTTCTTAAAGTTTTTATGACTTGCTCGACTTCATTTATTCCATAAGTGCGTGCCGCTTGTTTGTCAACTTCTTGTAATATTATAAAATCTGTTTTGTTTGAGGAAAGAAAACTTGTTATGGCCTTCATGTTTTGCTCCACCACATTTTTGTTTTTAGGCATGGACATAGTACCACCATCCATAAAAAAATCTTCGGATTTGTCAAGTCCTGCGTATCCCAGATTCCATGTTAAAACCGAAATTTTATATGGTACATTTTCACTTAAGTTATTAGGAGCACTAATTGGGGATAAAGTCAGAACAGGTTGAGGTGAGTACATATTCACGGTGGAAAAAAGTAAAAAGGCTCCTAAAATGCCCAAAATACCGATAAGTGTCCAAATGAAAATCTGACCAACAAGCGCCATAGTATTTTCCCTCCTTAAATGTTTGATAACAGATTATACCACTTCTCTAAGAAATAAAGAAGGAAGGTTTGTGATACAATTAAGAAAAGAAGAATAATTGAAGAATTATGTTAAAATATATTGCGTTTTTGGTTCTCGGATTGAGCACAACATTACAAAATGATCCAAAATCTGTAAAGAAAGAGGTTTTTCACATCTTACTCGAAGTTTTCATCAGGACATATGAGCTCGCCATCTGAAAGTTCACAAAATATGAGGAGTGGGATTGCACGGTGTGCAATGTCTTTCCCACTTCCATGACCGAGGCGGTAGCCGAGAAGGGGGACCGCGTAGCGGTGGAAGGTGTTAGGTATGCAGCATGCTTTAACAGAGTCCTTGACCATAACGTCATTGCGGGCTTGACAATCATAACTGAGTCTTTAACCATAACGTCATTCCGGCCTACGAGCCGGAATCTAAGGATGAGATCCCGAGATCCTGAATCAAGTATGAGATCCCGGATCAAGTCCGGGACAACCTACGGTCTTCAGGATGACGTTAAAGGATAAGTCTCGTAAGACTTCGAAAAAAATTCCTTTATCGCTTGAAAAGCGATGTTCATTTAAATACTCATAGGTTGTAAAGTTGATGCACAACGTGAGTTAAGTTTTGGGATTGAAGTCCCAAAATCAAAAAAAGGAGGGAGTCATAATGGTAAGGAAAGTCGCTGTTCTATTCGTGATAGTCGCGATGGCAATTACACTTTTTGCGGCTACGGCTATCCAGGTTAGCGATCCGTCTCAATTGATCGGAGGGCCATCAGCTTCTGGGAGAGTGGGAGATTACGTGCTCCAGAACTCCTCAATACGTGTTTTGATTGGTGCACCAAATAACTTTCACGGTTATATGAAAAGTGGTGGAAATATATTAGATGCGTCTCTTGCTGGTCAAAGCAACGATCTTTTTGACGAAGTTCATACGTATTACTCTTGGCCCAAACAGGCGATTTACAAGAAACTTATCATTAAAGACAATGGAAGGCAATCGGGAAATGCGATTGTCGAAGCTGTCGGATACAAAAGTGATATGCCATACATCAAGATTGACACCACTTATACACTGTCGGGGAATTCCAACTACGTGGTGATCAGAACAACTCTGACCAACACTTCTACCAAGACCGTTGGCCCCATGATACTTGGAGATGCTGCTTTCTTTGGATATGCAAGACCTTTCCTTTATGGAAACGGATTCTCGTTCAAGAAATTCAATTCTCCTCTGATTGCAGGAGTTGGAAACGGAATATCTTATGGTTTCACCACAACACAGATCGATCCAACCACTGGAAAAATGAGGCCTATCCATATAGCTTATATCTACAGCGATCCTGAGATAATTCCCAAAGCGGTGATAGGAGCTGGGAAGTCTATAACATATGAACGTGAATTCATAGTTGCTCCAACACTTGCCGGAGTTGAAAAAACTGCGTTTGATCTTAGGACTATTCCTTACTCTACTCTTGAAGGTCGAGTTGTAGATGTTTTTGGCAATACAGTTCCATTTGCCAAATTAGTTGTCAAAGATGAAAAAGGTTTGATCGTGAGCGAAACTGAGACTAACGCTGCTGGAGAATACACACTTTACCTTGAGAATGGAAAATATTCATTGAACATCGCTCAGCCTGGATATAATGCCAAAGCAATGACTTTCAAGGTACAAGTAAGCGGAAAGCTTCCAACCTTTACAGTTAGCTATGTTAAGAAAAATGCTTTCGTTTGGCCAACTTATTTGACGAATGTTTCTACCAATTCGGTATATGTAAATCTCAAAACACTTCTTCCGTCTGTTGTAACAGTAAAGTATGCAAAATCATCTGATTATGTGAAGAGCGAGAAGTTCACAAATTCAGTTGTTGAAAATGGTGCAAACGTTTATCATCATATAGAGCTCAAAGGGTTAATGCCAAACACAAAGTACACCTATATTGTGAGTTCTATGGATCCTGTTACTGGCAAACTTTTGGGAAAAATCTCAAGTTTTGTTACTGCTCCGCTTGACGATACTCTTAAAAGTTTTTCGTTCGTTGTGTATGGAGATACCAGAACATTCCAACTCAGAAACAAGATCGTTTGCGATGCCATCGCGAAAGATCCTGCCAAACCAAGGTTGGTATTCAACATAGGTGATCTCACCATGGACGGCAGGGTTATGGCAAATTGGAACAGGTTCTTCTGGGCGATTCACAACCTCGCGCGTCAGGTCCCGTACTATCCAATTCTTGGAAATCACGAATACAATTCTTCGTATTATTATGATGCGTTCCCGCTTCCGAAAGGTGGGGGAACAAGTAACGAAGAATGGTACAGTTTCAATTACGGTCCGATTCACATAGTGGTACTTGATGCAGACGTTATTTTGATGGAAAAGAATCCCGAAAAGATGCAGGAACAAACGGAGTGGCTTGTGAAAGATCTCAAAGCAAACAAGGATGCGAGATTCAAACTTGTCTTCTTCCATCAGCCGTTTTGGACTAACACAACAAGTGAGACTGGTAATCCAGAGCTCATTAAATATTGGAAAAGCGTATTTGAAAAATACGGTGTAAACATTGTTTTCAATGGCCATTACCATGCTTATGAACGTTTCCTGGTTAATGGCATAAATTACGTGACAACTGCTGGTGGTGGTGCGCCAATGTACCAACTCAAGCCGAAAGATAAATGGTGGCCATTCACTGTAAAATCTATAGCAAATATTCATCATTACACGCTTATAAAAGTTAATGGTGATACAATGTCTGTCGTAGTTAAAGGTGTATTGAAACAGATAAATGATAAACAAGAAAACGCTTTTGAACCTTATTCTGGTACGCTTGATACTTTCACAATTAAAGCGGCACATTAAGGTTGATTGAAAATCATGTGGTCCAGGATTTTTCCTGGACCATTTTTTATTTTTTATTAAAAGTTGTAGAATTCTATATGTATATGAGGAAGGGGGATGTTGTTTTTAGGGAAAATGGAAAAGCAAGAACAGTTTGGGAAAGAAATATCAGTTAAATTTTTTACAGCCTCTATTTTTGTGTTGAATGCTCTTTATCTTTTCCTTCTTTTCTTTGGAAGGGGTAAGTTTTTTTCTGTTGAAAATTATGGTTTGTTTTTAGTGTTGGCAGTTTTTGCGTACCTTGTTCAATCTTTTGGGAGAGCAAAGTTTTGGAAGGTCACTGTTGTACCCCACTTTTTTGCGCTTTTTCCGATGCTTGCACTTTTCGGCCCTGTCCCTACGTCCGTTGTGGTGTATGTAAGTACTATATTGGCTTACAGGAAAAACTATCCCCTTCAAAGCAGAATATATGGCGCTGCACAATACGGAATATCATATTACATTGCCGGTGTGGTTTTGCAAATGATAGGCACCGGGTGGGTTGGGCTTATTGTTTCTATGGTGGTTTTCAAGACTTTAAATTCAATTTTAGTTGACATGTTTTACGATTACTTTCGGAAAACATGGGAGAGTATGAAAAAGGTGGCAGAAGATTCTCTGATGGAGATCGCCTTTTTTTCTCTAACTGTACCAATAGTTTTTGCCCTTGCCCAAAAAAGAGATTTTATCACAGATTTTCTCGCGGTTTATACACTCATCTTCCCAGTTATCTTTACCAAGTTATTATCTATACAATACAGAATAAACAAAGAAATGGAATTTGAAAAATCTGCCCTTTCTCGAAGTCTTGACAAACTTAAGCGTGTATTCGAAGTTTCTGAGATGTTGAAATCGAATATTTCAGTGGTTAATCTTATGAATCGCGTTGCGTCTATAATACATAATGATCTTGGTTGGGAGTACGTGCTGGTGAGCATGATAACTCCAGATAATAAAGTTGAACGCGTTGCATCTGCCGGAATTAGTCCGGAGGATTTTGAAAGACTCAAAAAGAACCCACCATCTTTTGAATTCATAAAATCGTTGATGAAAGATGAATTTAAAGTGTCAAACTCTTACTTTATTCCAGAAGAAGCACAAGTGTATATACCGCCCAACGAGATGTATATAGGAGAATATGATGTAACAGATGAAAACAGTTGGCATGAAAAAGATCTGTTATGGATTCCAATAACAGACAGAAATGGTGAGATGATTGCACTCATCTCACCTGATAAACCCAAAAACGGTATACGTCCAACGTTTGATGATATCACAGTGCTTGAAATATTTGCAAATCAAGTTATGCTCGCACTTGAAAATTCAAGCGAATTTGAAACTCTCCAAGAAAAGGCGTTACGAGATGGTCAGACCGGACTTTACAATCATACAGAGTTTTACAACAAACTTGAAAAAATGGTCAAAGGAAAAGAAAAATTCTGTTTGATAATGATGGATATAGATGATTTTAAGCTTGTGAATGACACGTATGGCCATCAGACTGGTGACAGAGTAATTTCATATATAGCCAACGTAATAAAGTCATCTACCCGACAAAGAGACGTTTCGGCACGTTATGGAGGAGAAGAGTTCGCGATGGTGTTGAGAGGAATAGATAAAAAGATGGCCAAGACGATCTCTGAAAGAATAAGACTTTCAGTCACCATGGGTGATTCTCCTGTCAAAATCACGGTTAGTATAGGAGTGGCTTGTTGTCCAACAGATGCTGCGGATGTAAGTGAAATAGTAGCTGCGGCAGATAGGGCACTCTATATGGCAAAGATGCGTGGTAAGAATCAGGTTGTTGTGGCTAATGAAAAATGATAAAGAGGACCTTTTCTTGGCACTTTCAACGTTTTTTACTTGACAAGCCCCCCTCTCTTAATGTAAGATATTCCTGTCTATGATGAGTTGCCCTCATCGTCTAGTGGTCTAGGACACCGGCCTTTCACGCCGGCGGCTGGGGTTCGAATCCCCATGAGGGCGCCAAGGTTTGGGGACGTAGCTCAGCGGGAGAGCGCCTGCCTTACAAGCAGGAGGTCGCAGGTTCAAGCCCTGCCGTTCCCACCACGTGGAGTGGGGACGTGGTGCAGCTGGTTAGCATGCCGGTCTGTCACACCGGTGGTCGCGAGTTCGAGCCTCGTCGTCCCCGCCAACGCCGAGGTAGCTCAGGTGGTAGAGCAGTGGACTGAAAATCCTCGTGTCCCTGGTTCAACTCCAGGCCTCGGCACCATTTAGGAATAGGGAAGATTGCATTTGCCGAGAATGTAATCTTCCCTTTGTTTTTCGTGTTATAATCTTTATCAATGAATGGGGGTGGATGACCATGCCTACCTATATGTTTGATGCTGTAAACCCTAACGGGAAAATTGTTAAAGGGAAATTGGATGCGGAAAGTGAAGTAGGACTCGTCAACAAGCTTTCTCAAGAAGGATATGTGGTGTTAAATGTTCAGACTGTTTCAAAGAAAAAAAGGAGCATGAAACTTCGTGCAAAGCTTTCAGACTTAGTATTATTTACTCGTCAGTTTTCTACCATGATAAACGCGGGAGTTCGAATAAAAAACGCGCTCAATCTTTTATCAAGACAAGAAGCTTTCAGCAAGTCCTTTAGAAAAATTATATCCGAACTTGTGGTTTCCATTGATGGTGGGATGTCGCTTTCTGAGGCTTTCGAGCAGGCAGGGGCATTTGATCCTGTTCTGACTAATCTTATGCAGGCTGGAGAAAGTGGTGGAGTGCTTGATGAATCTCTATCAAAGCTTTCAAAGTTTTATGAGGATTCAAAAAAGTTGAGAGATGAAATTCGTTCGGCTATGGCTTACCCTGTTTTTGTTTCTATATTCGCCATATTGATATTAATGGTTATAAGTTTATTCATACTTCCGAATCTTTTTAAAGCATTTGGAAACATGAAACCAGGTGGTGTTGTTGCTGTTCTTATAAATACCAATGATTACATTGCTCATAATTGGTTAACTGTTGTTGTGTTTCTGGCTTCCGCTTTCATTGGTGGAGCACTTTTCATGCGCACACCGTACGGCGTTATGGTAAAAAGTTTTGTTTTGAACCTTTTTCCCCCAATAAAAAAACTTAGACGTTTGGAAAACTCTTCGAGTTTTAGCAAAACTCTCGCAACTTTGATATCCAGTGGTGTGTCGATCACAAATGCAGTTGAAATGGCTGCTAATGCGACTTCAAGCCATAAATTAATAAGCTCAGTTCCTTTGATGATCGATACGCTTAAAAACGGTGGAACTCTTAAAGAAGCTATGCAAAAATCAAATTATTTCCCTCAACTACTTGTCGAAATGGTAGGAACTGGCGAAGAAACTGGGAGAGTTGACGAGATGCTTAATAAAGTCGCAGAATTTTATGATCAAGAAGTGTCCGTTAAGCTGAAACAAATCGTCTCCATGGTTGAACCTGCCATGATTGGGATTATAGGACTTTTTGTTGGCTTTTTAGCTTTCAGCCTTTATCAAACGATGTTTAGTCTTGAGCAGGGAGTAGGCCAACACTTTTAAGAATGGAAGAAGGCAGCACATTTGTAGAACTTTTAGTTTATTTGACAATTGTTTTTTTGATTTTATCGTTTATACTTCCAAATTCAAAAGTATGGATAGAGCGTGTTGGATCAATTGCGGAGATAAACAAAATCAGAAGTTCAATAAGATATGCTCGACTTTTATCAACTTTGAGAAATAATCGGGTGGATGTCCGCATTTCGAAAAGAAGCGTAGAAGTTGTATCAGATAAAAATATTGTTAGAACGAGTTCCATTGATTTTGTTCGGATTGAGGGAAACAAATATTTAGCCTTTTCAAATGGTGTACCATATATTTCTGGCACTTTAAGATTTTTTGTTGGCAACTCTTTTATTGCCAAGATCAGCATTACACCTGTGATCGGAAAAATAAATTTGACTTGGAAGTGGTAAAATGGGGTTGTTTACTAACTTTTATGTTGGATTGAACATTGGAAGATATAAAATAGATGGTGTAAAACTTAGAAAAAGCGGAAAAAAGATAGAAGTTGTTTCTAAGGTGTCCATTCCATACAAGAAAAGAGCTTTTGATGGTGAAACTTTGGAAAATGAAAATGAGGTCATAATCACTTTAGGCAATGTGGGAACTGTCTTGAAGATAGACATAGAAGATGTGATCTCTACCGCTCTTTTCCCCGATAGAATATTGTTTAGACAAATTGAAATTCCAAATATGCCAATGCAGCAGGTTCTTAATGCGGCAAAATTTCAGATCGTAAAAGAGCTTTCTATTTCACCAGAAGAGATCACGGTTGAAGTGGATGTAAACACGAGTATGAATAGCTCTAATTTGGTAATTTCAGCTTTTGTGGTGAGAAACGAAGATATATCAAAATTCAACAGCTTGTTTTTCAAATCAGGTCTTCCGTTTCCTGACATTCTTGATGCAGGATATTTCAAATTCAATTATCTACTTGAAAATCGTTTATCAAAGGGACTAACGTTTGTCGTTTTTGAAGACATCTCCTCAACTTTTGTGGAATTTTTTAAAGATGGAAGGCTTGTAGGTGTTGATAGCATTTTAGGAGGAACCGAAAGCATAACTGATAGTACAAATAGTGATGGTATAAAATCGCATTATAGAGAGTTATCTGATAGCTTGCAAAAGCTTTCTAAAATGATGCTTTCAAGGTTTTCTATGTTGAATGAAAAAGTGGATTCAGTGATTTGTGTATCTGAGCTTGAAGAGTACAGTGATCTGTGGTGTAACATCTTGGCAGAACTCCAGATAGCTGACAAGGCATTTTCTTATTCTGAAGTTGTTGATCTTAAGATAGATGTACCTCTGAATGCGTACAGTCTTGCCATGAGGGGGGTGATGGGTGATTCTAAGGCTAAATTTTTATCGAAAAAAAAGTAGAAAGATAAAGTTGACGAGATTTTTCATGGTGATCGGCTTAGTAGTAGGCATAGGACTTCTTTTTTATTTCATTGGTGAAAGCGTGATCAACAATTTGTACCAAAATGCTCTCTCAGCTGATGACAAGTTGCTTTCTATTGCTGGTATTTCATCTTTTTCAAGTGTTCCTAAAAGTGAAATTCAGTCTCGCGTAGACGAGCAGATTCAGAGATATACTAATCTTTTGAACTCTCAATCTCACATGCTTTTCTCGATAAAAAATGGTCTTGAAAATGTTGAAAAATTTCACTCCATCCTCACAGCACTGAATTTTGTGACTAATGAGATCAGTGGAAAAATCTCGTTTTCATATCTTCGTTACGTGGAAAAGTCAGCAACACCTTTGTTTTTTATTCAATTCCGAACCGAAGAGAATTCTAATGTTCTTGCTACTGAGAAAAAGATTTTTGAAAGTCTTGGTTATAAGGTTTACATAGAGAAATCTCAAGCATCAAATTGGTACAAAGCTTCTAATGACATAGTTTCTGTTCTAAGAGGTGGATCATGAGCAGAAAACTCGCATTGAGCTTGATATTTGTCGTTTTGGTATTGATAGTGATATTTGATTTTGTTATGTTTTTACGCTTTTCTGGAAGTCTTGAGAGGATAACGCGTTCTATTCAAAAATTTGACACTCTTTATTCCCAAAATTTTAGGATGGATCAGCAACTATCTTTATATTCAAAGAAGTTAAGATCACACTCTATATCGCTGTCAAAATTGGAAAAAGAGATTGTGTCATCTCTTCCTTCTGCAAAAGTCAAAGTATCAGGGGACACTTTGGTGCTTTCCAAGCCAGTACAAGTTGATCCAGTAACATTATTGAATCTACTCGGAGAATTTACAAATGTGAGCGTTGTGGAATTTTCAATGAAGTCTTTGATGCCTATTAAATACGTTGGATTTGAGTACAAAAGTGGTTTTAGCGAACGCGTTATACTTGAAAAGCTTGTGGTAAAGGTTTATGGAGGCTAAGTAAGTGAAAAACAAGACTCTTGTGGTAGTATTACTGCTGTTTGTAGTTGCGGTTTTTGTTTGGATAGGATATGTGCTTTTCTTTCCCAAAGCACATAGGAGCAACGCGTCAAGATTTACACCACCAACATTTCAAATCGAATCTGTGCTTGCAAAAAAAGTCGCAATGGATTACATAAGACCTGTGAGAATAACTCGTGACCCATTTTCTCCTCTTATTGTAAAATTGGATCGAAATGATCTTATAAATCTTCTAAAAGCTCCCTTATCTAATGCAAATATGAACAAGAGGTTAGTATACATAAGTGGTGTTAAAAGCCACGATGCGGATATGGTGACTTTGTCGTTAGCTGGTAAAAGCGTCACTTTTGATTTTGATTCAGGGAAAACCCGTTTTTCGTTTGACGGTAAAGAATACGTGGTGGTTTATTTTAATCCAACTTTAGAAGGAGCCGTAATTATGAATCTTTCTAATGGAAAATTAAGTATAGTTAGTTCTCGAGGGATGATCACCGAGTGAACATCGGAGGTGGAAGCATGAAAAAAAGTATTGTTTTGTTATTTTTGACATTTGCACCTTTTATAATCTTTGGAGCAACACTACAAAATTTAACTTTTTTTGCAACACAAGGGACATTTCAAGCCAAGCTTTTTTTTGACTCAAAGCCAAACTGGACTTTAAATGGAGTTCTTGGCAATTCTCCTCAAATCACGTTCGATGGGACGATTTCTGCAAACGTTTCAAGAGAAGTGAGCTGGGGACCTGTGAAAGCAACAATATTTTCCACGGATTCACGTGGTGTTGTAATTTTCAGATTTCCGTTTATAGTGAGCACTTTTGTTGGCGAGAAAGATCATAGTCTTGTGGTGAGTTTCGTGACGCTTGGCATATCCCAAAGTCTGGCGTTAACCGGGCCTGCTACGAGAATATCAATAGATTTTTCTGGTGAGAAAGGATCTACTCTTGGACTTGCCATAAAATATCTTGCACGAATTTTGAAGAGGAACCTTGTCATAGAACCGGAAATCGCTAAAAAATCGATAAATATTACTCTTAGCAACGTAACACCCGCGGAAGCTTTCTACGATGTGTTAATATCTTCACCAGGTGTTGGATATGCCATACTTCCAGATGGGACATACTATATCGCTCCTGTAGACTCTCTTGTGAAAGATCTTGGAAAATTGGGGGTTGGAACTTACAACAACATCGTGAGTTTTTACGATTTGTCTACAACCAACGTCGCATCTTCAACTTTTTCATCTTTGGTCAGTAATCTTTTTGGAGAAAACAAAGTGATAGGTTTTATTGGTTCCCATGCGATTGTAAAAGCAACTGTTGAACAACAAAAAACCATAAAGAGCCTTATGAATTTCATAAAAGAGAGTGAAGACTTCAAAACAGTTGAATGGAAAGACAATAGTTCTGAACCAGATCTTCAAAAGTTAATCACAACTATGTACCCAACGGTAAAAATGCTGTATTTGAAAAGCTTTTCAACTATAGTGCTGAGAGGAGCCAAGGGAGATTTAGAAAAAGCTTTTAGAGTGATTTCAAAGTACGCTGAGATTTTGTCACAAAACGGTCCTAAAATCACATTGACTTTTAGTGTACCTATACAAAATGTTCCAGCATTTTTGCAATTCACGGGTAAGTTTCCTTCTATTACAGCATACGGTTCCCCATCTTATAAAGCTTCAAATGTCGTGTACATAGTGAGTGGGCCAAAAACGCAGGTCTCTGAGTTTGCAAAAAATGTTGAGTTGATAGCAAGTACACTGACAATTGCAAAACCACGAACTGTTCATTTCAACTTTGCAAACTGGAGTGATAAAAGTTCTGTTGGGGATCTGTTCAAAATTATCAACATAATGTATCCAGATGTCAAATACGAATATTTAACATCGTTCGGCCAAATACTTTTCTATGGCACGAATGCTCAAGATGTGGATATGGCTGCTAATTTTGCAAAAGAACGTGCTCCAAAGGAAACTCTTGGCATTCAACGAATGACAGTCACAGTTGAGATATCTCCAAGTGATCTGAACTCTGTTAATGCTCTTCTTAAAAAAGAATATCCCACTCTATTTGGAACAGGCACAATTGCATCTTCAACTGCAAAAACCCTAAAATATGTGGTAAGTGGTCCGGCAACCAGTGTTAAGAATTTCATCGATAGTATTGAGAGAGCAGGACTCATTCAGAAAGCTACTCTTAAGGCTTCAAATGTGCTAAATAGAAGAAACTTGTATATCCGTGAGATTCCTTGGAGCAATGAAATTGTTGCAAGCGATCTCGAAACTTTGGTGAAGTTGAAATATCCCGGGATCAACGTTATGTATCTTAAGAATTTAAAAGAGTTTGTCATTTATGGTAAAGATTCATACGAAATTGATGGTGCAGTAAATTTTATTAGTTCGCAAGCCTCAAAGGTTGAACATGAAAAGGCGCCTCCTGTGACAACAGTTGTAAGAATAAGCCCAAATGACTATGAGACTGTTAAGTCCATAGTAGTGGCAAAGGGACTTAGCTTTTACGGCCCATCATCTCCGACAACGCGTGCAACTTCGATTTTGGTGGTAATCTCTGGACCGAAACTTAAAGTTGGGAATATAGTAGCTATGATGGAAACAAGTGGTCTTGCGCACACTCCCATTGTTAAATCAACACCTACCCAAGTTGCAACACGAGTGCAAAGTGTTGTCGTGAAAAATGGTAAAGTGAGTTGTGATGTTGAAGAATATCCACTTTCATCATTGATTCAGCGTGTGTACAAGGCTTTTGGTAGAAATGTAATCTTTGCTGTTCACAATCTTCCGATTGTAACACTTAAACTTTCAAACGTCCCCCTTGATCAATTTAAGTACGCCATTTCTAACGCATACAATCTAACATTCACAGGAACGTCACTTGTTATTGTGGAAGCCAATGCTGCTGGGATAACAAAAATTTATAGGGCAAGTGGCAATGTGGATAAAATAAAATCAATGGCGGAATTTGTAGGAGGTAAGGTTTTCACTGATAGTAACACGGGAGTAATTGTGGTAAGCGGGCTAACTCCATCAAAGGCTGAAAAACTCGATGCCATGGTGAAGCCTTTAATCAGTCCTAGGAAAGATGTCGAGATAGAGGCAAAGATTATAGATGTTAGTAAGAACAGTGGTTTGACTCAAAATATAAATACAACTTTTATGACACCCCAGCTGATATTTAACAACGGACTGAACTTGCATTTTAAACTTATTGATGTAGCGAATCTCCCACAATTCTTATCTGGAATTGCTGATAAAGTTGTCTCATCAAATGCGACGATGAACATGAAAGTTTCGCAAACGACAGGATCAGGGTCCGTTCTTTCTGCTCCAGTCCTTACAACGCAAAGTGGAGAATCAGCTAATATTCTCGTTGGTTCGAAATATCCTTATATGGTTACTACAATCGTGAATAATCAGCAAAGGCAAGAGCTAAAATTCTTGGATACGGGTATCCAACTTACGATCCTGCCACTTGTTCTTCCAAATGGGCAAATCTCTTTGACGATTACCATAGAAGTTAGTGAGGCTGACTGGGGACATGCTGTTAACGGCATTCCGGCTGTCAATACGCGTAGTGCATCCATGAAAGTTGTGGTTTCAGATGGACAAACACTTATGATAGGTGGGCTCACCAAACATACCAGATCAGAAAACGTTACTAAGATACCTTTTCTTGGAGATTTGCCATTTATAGGACAATTTTTTAGATCAACAACATTTCAAGATTCCACTGATAACCTTGATATATTTATAACGGCCAAAATAGTAAAGGAATGAGAACTTATGGATAGAAAACCGGTAGCAGCTGGCAGTTTTTATCCAGCGGACCCAGAAGAGTTAAGAGATTATATAAGAGAATTATTTCTGTGTAAGCGTGGTCCAGGAGCGCTTCCAGATCCGGATGGATTTGAAAAAAGTGTGGGTCTTATTGTACCACATGCGGGCTACGTTTACTCGGGGGCGACGGCATGTCATGCATATATGGCAGCTTCAAAATTCGGGAAGCCAGATTTAGTTGTAATTTTGGGACCTAATCACACAGGAGCTGGAAGTCCTATATCTGTTTGGCCAATGGGTTCTTGGAAAACTCCTCTTGGAAGTGTAAGAGTTGATGAAAATGCTGCAAGCGATTTGGTTAAAGTATTTCCAGCAGCATCTCTGGATTATGATGGTCACATTATGGAACACTCCATTGAAGTTCAGCTTCCATTTATTCAGTTTACACTCGGGACGGGAATTGAAATACTTCCCATATGTTTGGGTGATCAGAGAAAAGAAAGTGCCTTTAAGCTTTCTCGTGCACTAAATGAGATCTTAAAAAACAGGCGATTTTGGATTGTGGCATCAACAGACTTGAACCACTATGAAGAGCATGAAACGACACTTTTGAAAGATAAGTTGGTCATTGAGGCAATTTCACAAAACGATGTGGATGGGCTTTACAGTGTAATATATGAGGAAAAGATTACAATGTGTGGTTTTGGGGCTGTAGCAACGTTGTTGTATACAAGTATAGGGGCTCCACAAATTCTCTCTCATTCAACGAGCGGAGAAGTTTCCAGAGATTACGAACAAGAAGTTGGATACATGGCTGCATGTGTGTGCTAAGCGAAATTTTGAACGTTTTCTTTCCCAAATACTGTCCTGTATGTGGAAAGAAGATCATAGGAAAAGATTTGATTTGTTTGGAATGCGTGACCAAAATTCCACCATTGCCTTTTCAACAAACAAATTTCACGGCGAAATGGTATTTTGATGAATTTTTCTATCGTGCACCTTATAGTGGAGTAATGGGGAAGATAATTCGAACTTACAAATACATTCCTCGTCCATCGCTATCACATTTTTTGTCTGATCTCTTTCTGGAACTTTTCGAACGATTTCCTCCACCAAATAATGCTGTGATTACACACGTACCTATAACATTTGGTTCTCTAAAAGAGAAGGGATTTGACCATATAAAACGAATATCTTTGGAAATTTCCAGAAAGGCTGGCATAAAATCTTTAAGTTTACTTGAAGTATCTCGCCAAACGAAAGGGCAAGTTGGACTATCTCAAATGGAAAGAAGAACGCAAATTGCCGGAAAATATGAAGTCATTCGTAAAAGGCTTTACAAGACATCTGGGGTTGTTGTACTTATAGATGATGTTTTTACCACCGGAGCAACTGTGAATGAATGCTCTCGGGTATTGAAAGCGCAAGGAGCATCTAAAGTTTTGGTGTACACATTGGCAAAGTCTATGAAAGAGAACTGATTTTCAATTTATTAAGATTCTTCCAATTCGTGCAGTTCATATTCACTAACCAAAGCCAATGATTTTTTGGCAAATATTCCCGCTATTTTCCAATGTAGTTTCATGTAAGTCACCAAAAATGGTATTTGAATTAATGGTGTTATAGCTGCCGGAACGGCTGCCAACCCTATTCCTGCGCCAAGTGCTATTGCCATGGCTGTACCTTCGTTTTTCCCAACAGATGTGAAGGTTATTGCCATATGGTCTCGATAGCGCACTCTAAATGCCACATCGATCATTGTGAGAAACGTAAGAGTAATTGCATAATAAAGAGAAAGTGGTGCCAAGGCTATCAATATTGCATGCCATTTTCCAATTATCATTGTGGCTTTTTCCATGAATATCAAAAATATTATTGCGTACATTCCAAGTAAAGACATAACGGGAAATGAGGCTTTTGCCTTTGAAAATGCCTTCTTTCCTTTCTTGATAAGGATCGATTCTCTTGTTGCGTAACCGAGAGTCATTGGGATCACTACTATCATGATTATGGTTTTTAAGATTTGAAACATCGGAGCTGGGACATGGTAACTGCTTCCAAAGATTGAAAGCCAAAATGGTACAGTTACAAGGGCAAGTATGAACGATATTGCGACGAGAATTGTTGAGAGTTCCGTATTGGCTTTAGATAATCCTGTGTAGGCTATAGACATTGAAGAACATGGAACGGCTACGGCTAATATTAAACCAAACGCGAGATAGGAGTTCAAAGGTATGATCAATGATAGCAAATACATGATAACTGGAGGATAAACTAAACCCATCACCAGACCAAAGAGTAATAATTTCCACATCCTGAACGAATTTTTCATTTCTGACATGTTTAGTCCCACCATCATTGGATAGATCATTGTTAGTACAACGATTAAATTCAGTATACTGAATATGGATTTGTTCATTGTTATTTGGTGGTGCAATGGTAACCCGATAAACAATCCAATTGTCATAAGAATAGGGACATAAACAGGAATAAATTTGTCAAGATGCTTCTTGAGTTTTTCCGTTTTTCCCATATTCTTCATTTTGTTCATGATTATTTCACCTGCTTTCTAATAGCTGTTTTGGTCATATGCTCAAAATTAATTTTACTACCATCTTTGTGAAAATACAAGCATAAGATGGTTAAGCAAAAAAGTTAAAAGTGTTAAAAAAATTCCGGCCTAAGCCGGAATTATTAATTTAAAGAAGGCATTTTCACTATATATCAAATCCTACTGCGTATCCATCACGTATAGCTTCAACCAATTTTGCAACTTTTCTTGCGTCTCCAATCACGTGAGTTGGAATAAAAAGCCCTTTGAATTGTCTTGGCTTTCCACCAAAAGCTACGATGAAATTATCAAAAGGAATTTCCTCCAATTTTCTATCTCTTTCAAACTTTACGGAACTCTTGGTAAGTTCTTTTATATTTGACGATTTTAGAATTTTAACATCATTTTTCTTTAATTCATTAATGAGATAGTTTCTGCTTATTGGTTCCATTCCAATTGCTATATTTGGTAGCATTTCCACGATAGTAACATTATTTCCTTTTTTTGCAAGATAAAGAGCAGTTTCACATCCCACCAATCCACCGCCTCCAACAACCACATTTTTTCCATAGATCTTTTTACTGCCATTGAGTATTTGAGGATAGAGGATAACGTTGGGACCATTTATACCCTTGATTGATGGAATAAGTGGTTCAGAGCCCATTGCCAATACAACTTCATCTGGATTTTCAGACATGACGGTTTCTTCATTTGCAAATGTTGATGTATGTACTTCAACTTTGAGATTTTTTAATTCATGTTCGTAATATTCTATTAGCCAGTTCATTTTGTCTTTTCCAGGTGGTACGCTTGCCAGTCTAACAGCTCCACCAATTTCTTTTTCTTTCTCAAATACTATGACTTTGTGTCCCTTAAGTGCACTCACTCGAGCGGCTTCCAATCCGGCTGGTCCGGCTCCTATGATTACTACTTTTTTGGGTTTTGCAGTAGGAATCAAGAGTTCATAATTCCTGTCCTTTCCCACATTAGGATTAACACCACATCTTATAACTGTTCCCGCAGCATGTCGCGAAACTATACATTCAGAGCAGCCAATGCATTTTCTGATCGTTTTTTCATTTCCGTATTTAGCTTTTGTTGGCCAATCCGGATCTGCTATGAGTGCTCTGCCCAATGCCACAATGTCTGCTATTCTATCTTCTAACAATTTTTCTGCAATTTCTGGTTCTCTTATCATGCCAACAGCTATGACGGGGATTTTAATTCCACCGTCTTTTAGAACTTTGGCAAGGTTTGCTCTCCATGCTTGAGGATAAGCCATGGGTTCAAGCCTCTTTTCCTTATCTCCAAAGCCCACATCTGCGTGAATTGCAGCATAACCGTATTCTTCGAACTTCTTAGCTATTTCAACACCATCTTTTTCAGGAGTTACTCCACCATCAATATAATCGATGACTCCCAATCTTGCAGTAACAGTATAATTTCCGCCACAGGTTTTCTTGATCTTATCAATAATAAGTTTCGCAAATCTTGTGCGATTCTCCACATTTCCACCGTAGTCATCTGTCCTTTTATTTGCAATAGGAGACAAAAATTCATTTACAAGTAACCCATGAGCTGCTTCAATTTCCACACCATCAAAACCTGCTTTTTTTGCTATTAATGCCGCTTTGGCGAACTTATCTGCCACTTCTTCAACTTCTTGATGATTTAGGACATGTGGACATGCACCATCGGGTCTCAACGAAACATTCGATGGTGCGAGTACTGGCAAATGTGAAGCAAATAGACCCTGATGGGTAAGCTCGACAAAGGCCAAAGCACCATATTTATGGATCTCTTCGACTAAGTAACTCAATCCAGGAACAAAGCTTTTGTCATCGAATCTTGGTTGTGTTGCTCCTTCCATGGTTGCGGGATAATCAATGCATGCGTTTTCTACAGTTATTAGTGCTGCTCCACCCTTTGCCCTTCGTGCGTAGTGATAAACAAACCTATCAGTTACTTCGCCATTAACACTTGCAAGATTAGTTGAAATTGGTGGAAAAATTATTCTGTTTTTCAATGTCAGATTTCCGAGTCTTAACTTGGAAAAAAGTATGTCAAAGCTCATTTTATTTCTCCCCTTCACTTTTGCTTATCCTAAGAACTTCAACATTCTTCGCATGACATTCAGGACATTTGTGCATGCTATAACTTATTGGGACTCTCCATATTTTGCCGCAGTTAATGCATTTTATTAGTTTGACATTGCGACACTTCTCGTCCTTTCCTATTTTGATCTCTTTTGTGTTTACGATGGCATCAGCAATCTTCGCGTGAGCTGATTTTACGATTCTACCGAATGTTTGTCTGGAAACTCCCATAACACGTGCGGCATTTTCCTGGTACATGTCCTCAAGATCTGCAAGACGGATGGCTTCCAGTTCATCTATTGTTATTTCAACATAGCCATTGGCTTTTCTGTCAGTTGGTTTGAAATTCGTAGGTTTCAAAAGGTATTCGACGATCCTGTATTTCTTTGGTCTTCCCATTAATATCATCCCCATATTATTATGGTCTTATGCTAATTATGATTTTACACTTGAATACTTTCTCCAATATGAAAAGTCTGTGAAAGATTTGTGCTGATGAAGGAATAAAACTCCTTGTAATACGTGTGTGATTTATTTACAATAACAATCCCCATCTCAGAGATGGGGATTGTAAAAGGGAGAAAGAAATTAGGAAGGGGGTTAGAGTTTATCCTCCATTTTTTCTTGAAGTATCTTGTAATGTTCTTTTATCGCTTTTTCTTTCATCTTCAAGATTTCGTTTGTTATGATGGGTTTATATGTGTCGTCTATTCTTGAACTTACACGAATCGTTTTATGGTTGTAACTGTAATCTGCGTTGACAGTGAAAGTTATGGGTGATGTTGAGCCTCCGTTATAGCCGTAGTAACCGTAAAAGTCTCCAGAACTTATAGTATTAGAATGATCAAAATCCTGCCAAGCGTACAACTTTATGGTTGCCGGTGGTACTTCAAGTGAATATGTGCCATCATCGTTTGCGTAGGTTGTTTGAAGTGTAGTATTATTACTGCTATTTACAGCCCAAACAATTAATGGCTCCCAAGAGCTTGTATAAGTAAGAGCTGCGTATGCATTGATGAGTCCGTAACCATAATATGAGTCTTTTCCAGTTGCACCTAAATCAATTGCAGTGGCATGGAGTATAGATCTTATGAGTGAGTTGCCGGTAATACCTTTGGAAAGCATTAAAGCGATCAATCCCGAAACGTGTGGAGCAGCCATAGATGTTCCCTGCATGTATTTGTAAGTGTGATAGTTGGTGGATGTGGCATAATATGTGCTGTACACACCGTATGGATCTCCAGCATAGCTCATTTCTCCTCCAGGTGCGACGATTTCAAGAGAAGGATAGTAGTTTGAATAATACGATCTTGTGTTGTCTCGTGCAACAGCACCTACAGAGATGACGTAGTTTGTGTATTTTGCCGGGTAAAGTAGTTGATATGAATTATTGTTACCAGCCGCAGCTACTAAAAGAGCATCATTTAAATACGCATATTTTACCGCGTTGTAAAGCGTTGTAGAAGGAGAAACTCCTCCAAGACTCATGTTTATTACTTTTGCGCTGTGTTCAAGTGCGTATACGATCCCTTTTGCTATATTTGAATAAGAACCTTTTCCGTTTTCATTGAGCACGCGGACAGCCATGATCTTCGTGGAGTAGTATCCACCCCAATTTACTCCTGCGACACCTTGAGAGTTATTCGTTTCTGCTGCAATTATGCCAGCCACGTGTGTACCATGTCCTCTCTTGTCAAAGGGATAATAATCGTTATCGACAAAATCGTATCCTTTATTTGTTATTATCGCTGAATTCAAATCGGGATGATAATAATCCACACCAGTATCCACCACAGCCACAATAATAGTGTTGTCTCCCTTTTCCACATTCCATGCTGATGGCATGTGAACGTTTGGAAGATTCCATTGTTTTGAATAGTAAGCATCGTTAGGTGTTACTAATTCACTTGCGATGTAGTTTGGTTCAGCATATTCAACGTTTGAAAGGCTCGAAAAGAATTTAACAGCTTTTTCCACCGAATTTTCTTTGATTTTTAGTACTGTAAAGCCAAACTTTCCGTCTTTTGAAGAAAAGTTCTCTTTAACTTCAAAACTAAAGGGAACTCTCACATTTGACAGGGCACTGTTAACAGATTGTAGATTTTTGAAAGAGACTATCACTTCGTTTGGGACATATTCAGCTTCGTTTGAGACAGTGCTCAATGGAGCGTCACCTATCTCTGTGTTTGATATGAATGAAGATTTGCCAGTATACGTGTAAACTCTTCCACTTACACTTGCGGGTCCTTTGGTTGTAACTGACACGATGTTACTCCACGTTACACCAAAACTGTCTCAAATTATGCAAGTCTGACTAAGAAAACTCTCAAGCTTACGACGAAATCTGTGATTATGTGCAATCAAGCGAAAAAGTACAACGTAATAAATTATTCTCATACGCTCAACGAAGTCCCTTAAGCC
>JALSLY010000022.1 GCA_026988035.1 Thermotogae bacterium | reverse complement strand
CACAATGACATTGTGGTCAAGGATTCTATTAAAGATTAGGGCACGCTGCATAAAACACACCCCGGCCTCCAGCCACCCCTCTTGATAGAGGGGACTACACTCCGGCTCTTCGAGCTTCGTAGCTGCCACTTCTTGGCTACCGCCAGTGCCTACGCGCACTGTAAAAAACAACAGAACAAACAAGGATGCTGGAAAGATGAGTTCCGCAGGAACTCCCAACATGGTCGTAAAAGCGGAGAAAATACGGCTCGTTCATATGACCTGACAAAACTTCGAGGGACTTTAAGAGCTTTTGTATTCATATGCTTTAACTCTATTACTTTAGAAGCTCAGAAAGATGATCGTTGGTGATGAACTTTGAGAAATTTAAACATTTGTTTTGACAATTTATATGAATTTATCCACACTATTTCAGAGAGAACCAATAAAAGGTTATGAATGAAAAAGCACGAAAGGAAGCCTCCTTTGTGAACACGAGAAACGAGTAGTGGTTTTTCCGTGCTAAAATAGTACGAACGCTGGTGAAAATCATGTATGAAAAAATTGCCATTATTTCAGATACGAGTTGTGATTTAAGTGATGAGTTTGTTTCAAAAAACAGGATAAAGCTTATCCCATTTAAGATAATTTTGGATGATGGGCGCGAATATAAAGATAAGTTCGAGATAAGCGCCGAAGAAGTAATGGAGCTTCTCAAAGAACATTCACTAAGAACTTCGTTGCCATCTATCGAGGACATAATTGCTGCCTTTGATGGTGTAAAGCGTGAAGGCTATACTCATGCAATAGTTCTAACAATCTCATCTAAGCTAAGTGGAACATGGTCAGCGATAAATACCGTGGCTAAGAGTTATAAAGGATTAGAAATCGCTGTGATAGATTCCAAAACTCTTTCTATGGCACAAGGGTTTCTTGTCATGGATGCGAAAGAATTAGTGGAAGAAGGGAAAAAGTTTTTAGATATCGTGGTGGCGTTGGAAAAAAGAAGAAATTCAGTTAAGGCTTTCTTCTTGTTGAATATGCTTGAGTATTTGCAAAAAAGCGGTAGAATGCCAAATGCCGTATTGAAGATAGCACAATCGTTAAACGTGAAACCTATTTTTACGTTGAAAGGTGGAAGAATAAGCATGGATTCTATCTCTCTGGGAAAGAAGAGAGGTATAAAAGTTTTGAGAAAGCGGATACAAAGATACAGCGTGAAGAGGTACGCCATTGCATATACAGGGTCTCCTTCAGAAGCCCAAGAACTTGCGCTTCGTTTTTCATCTCTCATTAAAGTAGAAAGTTACCTGTATCATATTGGACCCGCTCTTTCACTTTACAGCGGTCCAGAAATGATAGGGATAATCATTCAAACTGGTTCGGATTTAGCAATTTAAAAATATTTTGAGATATTTTCTTAGCACTTCCAGCCCTTTCAGATTTTTGATTAGCTTTGCCTTTGTAAGATGAGCTGCCCGGAAAAAAGAACGACTCAAAGGCAAGAACTGTCTATGTATTGTGGTAAAATTCAGTGAGCGAAATGAGGCGAGCAGAGTGATAAAAATAGCCGGAAATTTTTATCCAACAATCAGTGATCTTTTGAAAATCCCGGAAAGAGAAAGAATTAAGCGTGATTATGTTGATTCAAAAAGCGGGATTTTTTTGATAACCTCTTCGGTTATTAGAACTTCCTCGAATGGCAATGAATACTCAGAAGCGCTGGCTACCGACTCCACAACGAAATCCAAAGTAAAAATATGGGGTGTAGTGAAAGGGGGAAGTCTCGTATTCGCGCATTACGAATACAGTCCAACTTACCATTCTTTTTCGTTGAACCCTGTAAAAATTGTCGACGCAAATTCGGTTCCAGATATAACAGAAAAACTCACGCCTCATTTTGATGGAATTGAAGATTTAGAGAAGTGCCTTAAGTATCTTGTTAAAAGCGTGAAAAATGAATACTTAAGAGAGCTTCTTGCCCTTATTTTTGATGAAAATAATGATTTTTACAAATGCTTTGTAAAATCCACAGCCGCATCTCGAAATCATCACGTTGGACGTGGAGGTTTGCTCTTTCACACGATATCTGTTACGAGAAATGCGTTGAATCTTCTCTCGAATTATCCCTCTCTCGATCGTGATCTGGTCGTAGTTGGTTGTTTAGTCCATGATATTGGCAAGGTAGAAACATACACCTTTGGGCCAGAATACGATTACACAAATGATGGCAAATTGGAAAATCACATTGTTATAGGAATAAAAATGCTCGCGAGATTCATGGACAAGATACCCGGTTTTCCAAAAGAACTCGAGGCAGTTCTTACCCACATAATGGCAAGCCATCACGGAAGCCTTGAGTATGGTTCACCCATTGTACCAAAGATTCCGGAAGCTATCCTCGTTCATTTTGTCGATGAAATGGACGCCAGGCTGAATGCCGCGATCAGCGCACTTGAGAATGTGAACAATAACGATTGGAGCGAAAGGATTGGATTCCTGGGAACCGAGTTTTTTAAGTTCAGAGAGGAGGAAGGAATTTGATAAAGGCCTTCATGGTTGATCTCGATGGTGTGGTTTATAAAGGAGAAGTGATAAGGGAAGGTGCGGTTGAATTTTTCGACTACTTGGTAACTCATAACATTTCATATTGTGTGATAACAAATCATTCGAGCTTTCACAGAAGATATTATTCTGAAAAGTTGAATCGCATGGGTATAAATGTTCCAGTCGAACGGATTTTGAGTTCGCCTTACGAAATGGCACTTCGTACAAAGGAATTAGGTTACAAGCGTGCTTATGTGATTGGGCGCGATGGTCTTATCGAAGAATTGAAAGAAGTGGGATGTTCAGTATCTGATGACCCAGATGTTGTTATAGTGGGATACGATGAGGATTACAATTTTCAGAAAATCACAAAAGCAATAAGAGCTGTTCTTGACGGGAAACCGTTATGGATTGTGAACCCCGATCGCTTGCTTCCGAAAGAAGATGGATTTTATCCGGATAGTGGTTCGTTGGGAGCCTCAATTGTTTACGCAACTGCTGTACAACCAGTATACTTTGGAAAGCCCAATGAGCACATCTTTAGAAGAGCTTTTGATCTTCTTGGAGTCAAACCTGAAGAGACTGTAATGATAGGGGATACACTTGAGACAGATATATTGGGCGCAAAACAGGTGGGTGCGAGAGCGGTGTATATTAGTGGCGTTGAAAAGAGAGGTTACAATGGCGTCTCTCCAGATTATTCTTTTGAAAATTTGAAAGAAGTACTCAGAAATATAGAAAAAATCATGGAGGTTGATCAAGGGTGAAGTACGTAACGATCACAGGTGGGGTTTTAAGTGGGATAGGAAAGGGAATCACTGCTGCTTCTATAGGTGCTGCCCTTCAAGCGCAAGGCTTGAGCGTCGATGTTCTAAAGATAGATCCGTATTTGAACGTTGATGCTGGAACGATGAATCCAAATCAACATGGAGAGGTTTTTGTTACAGAGGATGGATACGAAGCTGATCTGGATCTTGGGCATTACGAACGTTTTCTTCACAAGAACATGACACGTTTTAACAATCTTACTGCTGGACAAGTATATTCTAATGTGATAAGAAAAGAGAGAAATGGTGAGTATCTTGGAGCCACAGTTCAAATGATTCCCCATGTTACCTCGGAGATTAAACACAGACTTTCCCAATTGAAAGGTGATGTAGCTGTAGTGGAAATAGGCGGAACCGTTGGAGACATAGAATCCGAGATATTTTTGGAGGCAATTCGAGAATTTTCAATGGAGGTTGGTCATGACAGCTTTCTTTTTGTACATGTAACCTACGTGCCTTATTTAAAAGTTACAAACGAATTCAAAACAAAACCGACACAACAGTCAATTCAGATTCTAAGGCGTTCCGGAATCAGTCCGGATGTCATCGTTTTGAGAGGAGAGAAGAAATTTCCGCAAGCAACTGTCAATAAAGTTGCGTTGTTTGGTGGTGTTCCTGTCAACGCAGTGTTCGGATTGGAAGATTCCGAAAACGTCTATTCTATTCCAGAAAAAATTCATACACTTGGAATAGATAAATTTGTTATGGACAAGGTTGGTTTAAAGCCTCTTTCGCCTTTTTCATGGGATTATCCTAAACCAGAAAGAGATGCAAAAATTGCCATGATTGGGAAATATTTGTCCACGGATGATGCTTACAAATCCGTCCTTGAGAGCGTGGCTCTTTGTGGATATAAAAAACCAAAGATGATCGATTCTGAAACACTTGAAAAGCTTTCCGACATCGAATTAAACAGCATTCTTAAAGATTATTCTGGGATTATAATTCCAGGTGGTTTTGGTAAGCGTGGAATAGAAGGAATGATACGCGCTATAAGATATGCGCGTGAACACGATGTGCCACTTTTAGGGTTATGCCTTGGAATGCAACTCATGACGATCGAGTATGCGAGGAATGTGGCAAAATTAAAGGAAGCCAACTCTACCGAATTTGATCCAAACACACCGTATCCTATTGTGGATATAATGGAAGAGCAAAAAAGAATAATGAAACTTGGTGGAACTATGCGTCTGGGTTCTGAAGAAATAAAAGTGTTTGAGTGGTCTAATTTGTACAAGATATACTCCTCTAAACGTATATTTGAAAGGCATAGGCACAGATATGAAGTGAACGCAAATGCTTTCGAGAGCATCTTCAGAATGAAGGAATCAGATCCACCAGAGAGACTGAACGTATCGGCAATGTCTAAATTCGTGGAAGCTGTGGAATTACCAGAAAAAAGCTTTTACATTGGCGTACAATACCATCCCGAGTACATTTCAAAAGTATCCATGCCACATCCGATCTTTTCTAAATTTTTGGAAACATGCACAAATAGTGATAATTGATCTTGCAAAGTTTGATTTTAGAAATGATGATTCTTATCGTATAATAACGACAGATGAGAGGTGACGTGCATGTTTGCCATTGTAGCGGATAGTGGTTGTGGTATCAGTGATGAATTCAGGAAAAGGGATTCTTTTTTTATGATAGGAATAAAAGTTTTTCTGAATTCAGTTGAATACGAGGATGGAAAACTTAACAAAGATGAATTTTACGAGCGGGTTTTGGCTGGTGAAAATGTAAGAACATCTCATCCATCTCCCGCGGATTTTGAAAGACTTTACAAAGAACTGCTTGACAAGGGATACGATGAGGTATTGTCTTTTCATATATCATCCAAAGTTAGTGGAACATATAATGCTGCGAGGCTTGCCGCGAACAGTGTAGATCCTTCTCGAATACATGTGGTTGATAGTTTGAACATATCCGTTGGGGCTTATTTAATGTTAAGACGAATTGTGGAGCTTGTGGATGAAGGAATGACTCTAAGCGAGGCAATTAAGAAAGTAGATAGCATTAGAGAAAATGTACTTGTGCTGTTTACGGTAGAAAACCTTGATTTTCTCATAAAGAATGGTAGAATTGGAAAAGCTGCAGGACTTGTTGGCTCTATTTTGAAATTGTCACCTATTCTTACCGTCAAAGATGGAGAGGCGGGAACATTTTCCGTGGTAAGAGGGAAAAAGAAACTCTTACCCAAAATGGCAGATATATGCTACCACTTTTTAAAGGATCGTAAAAGACTGAGAGTGATATTCGGTTATTCTTCTCAATCCACTTTAGAGCCAATGAAAGAATTAAGACGTATGATAAGTGAAAAAATTGAGAGCTTTGAGGAAATTCCGCAAGAAGTTTTGAAAATGTGGCCTACAATTCCCTCACACACAGGTCCCAAAACGTTTGGCTTAGGATGTTACGGAGAAAGGTAAAATCATGCTTGCAAATGAAGAATGGGAGAATCCCACTTGCACTTTGCAACGAGTAAAGCAAATGGAGGGAGCGAAAGCACCATATTCCTAAGTAGGAATTTGATGTTCGAAATATGGAAAATGAAGCGTCAATGGAGCTGAGAAGGTTCATAATTGATGAAGGTCCAAACATTTTAATCGATACGATAAACTATCACTTGAAAAAACGTACAGACTTCGCACGCTCCTTTTCTAATCGCATGAGTCTGCGCTCACTTAGGTCAAGAGTGAAAAAATTTAGAGGGTTAACCGATGCGGATGCTTATTTGCTCGGCTATATGCTTATGATATACGCTCAAGAGATTGGAACAAGAAAAGCCATGGAGGCGTATGATTATTTCAACGATCACGTGTTGAAAAAGCTGGATAATATGTTCAGGGAGGAGTGAACAGTGTGGGTGTTACAGAAGAGTTGAGAGCAAGGTTAAAAGAGTCTATGTTTGCAAGAGATGAGATTAGGACCAGGGTTCTTAGGTTACTGATTTCCGCTGTTAAGAACGAAGAGGTTTCTAAAAAAAGAGCTCTGACTAAAGATGAATTTGATGCGATTGTTAAAAAGCAAATAAAAGAACGAAATGAAGCGATAGAAGATTACAAGCGTGGTGGGCGTGAAGATCTTTTAAAAGAAGAAGAAAAAGAACGAGATATTCTTAAAGAGTTCGCCATGCCGGAACTCTCTGATGAGGAAGTAAAGGACATTGTGTCTAAAATTGTTGAAAAGGAGAATGTCACTTCCGCGAAAGAAATAGGAAAAGTTATGGGAGCTGCGATGAAAGAACTCAAGAGGAAAGCCTCTGGAGAACGTGTGAGAAAGATTGCCGAAAGGCTTTTGCAATTCAAAAAATAAAAAATAGAGTGAGGAGGAAAGTAAATGCTTGGAAACAGATATGGTACACACAGAGTCTTAGAACCGAAGGGAGTTTTACCTCAGCCGGCTTTGAAAATTGATAACAACATGGATGTATTGTACGACAATGAAATACTTGTAAATGTTTCCATGTTGAACATCGATGCGGCATCTTTTACTCAAATAAAGAATGAAGTAGGCTCAGACGAAGAAAAAGTTGCCAACAAAATAATAGAAATAGTGAACAAACGTGGTAAAATGCACAACCCCGTTACTGGTTCTGGGGGCATGCTTATAGGTAAGATTTCAAAAATAGGGAGAGCGCTTGAAGATAAGCTTAAGGTCAAAGTCGGAGATGAGATAGCAACACTTGTTTCTCTCTCTTTAACACCTCTTAAAATAGAAAAAATCAAGAAAGTTCACCTGGATACAGATCAAGTTGAAGTAGAAGCAAAGGCAATCATTTTTGAAAGTGGTGTTTATGCAAAACTTCCATCGGATATGGATAAGAAACTTGCTTTGGCCGTTTTGGATGTAGCAGGGGCCCCGGCTCAAACAGCGAGATTGGTAAATCCCGGAGATACAGTTGCCATAATAGGTGCTTCAGGAAAGTCTGGCACCCTTTGTTCGTATGTTGCTAAAAAGTACGCAGGAGCCACAGGAAAGGTCATTGCGCTTGTTCATTCTAAAAAGAGGGCCAAACATCTTGAAAAGCTGGGGATAACCAATATAGTGGAAGTAGACGCAACGGATGCGGTGAAAACGGAAGAAGCTGTCGCAGAGTTCACAAATGGGAAAATGGCCGATGTCACGATAAATGTTGTCAATATTCCTAACACGGAAATGGCTTCCATTTTAGCGACAAGAGATTATGGTACCGTTTATTTCTTCTCGATGGCGACGTCCTTTACAAAGGCAGCACTCGGTGCTGAAGGTGTAGGGAAAGATATTAACATGATCATAGGTAACGGTTACATGACGGGCCATGCTGAGATCGCGCTCGAAACTGTTAGAGAAAGTAAGGAAATTCAAGAGATCTTCGAATCTCTGTACGTTAATTGAATTTTTAGCATTGTATGTTAGAATCCTATGGAAGTGTTAAGACGCAAGTTCGAAAGGAGGACAAGTAAGTGGAAATATCTGCCAAAATGGTAAAAGAGCTTCGAGATCAGACCGGTGCGGGAATGATGGACTGCAAAAAGGCGCTTGTCGAAGCAGATGGAGATGTAGAGAAAGCTAAAGATGTGCTCAGAAAGAGAGGACTCAGTAAGGCTAACAAAAAGATTGGACGAATAGCTGAAAACGGTGTGATAATTGATTACATTCATTTTAACAACAGAGTAGGAGTTATGCTGGAGCTTAATTGCGAAACGGATTTTGTTGCACGAACAGACGAGTTCAAAGAACTTGGACGTAACATATGCAAACACATAGCCATGGAAAATCCAAAATACATTTCCAGAGAGGAGATCGATTCTGAAACACTTGAAAAGGAAAAGGAAATATACAAAGCGCAACTTGCTGATTCAGGGAAACCAGAGAAAGTGGTGAACAAGATCATCGAAGGCAAACTTGAGAAATTCTACTCTGAAAATTGCCTTATGGAACAAAAGTATTTTTTAGATGATTCCAGAACGATCGATGACATGATCAAAGAGGCTATTTCAAAAATGGGTGAAAATATATCGGTGAGAAGATTTGTTAGATTCGAGCTTGGTCATTGATATGAGGTGAGCGAAGGCTCACCTTTTTTATTTGTGAAGGCGAGGTGCATGTATGTATAAAAAAGTGCTCTTAAAGCTCAGTGGAGAAGTTTTTTCTGGAGAAGGCAAAAAGGGTCTGGATCCCAATATGGGAAATTGGATAGTTAAAGAAATATCCAGCGTGGTTGAGAGAGGCGTAAAACTTGGCGTAGTTGTTGGAGCTGGGAATCTCTTTCGTGGTGAGGAACTTTCCTACGTTGGGTCAATTTATGCCGATCAGATTGGAATGATGGGTACAGTGATAAATTCTCTTTATCTTTGTTCTGCTCTTAAGAAGCACGGAATAAGTTCTGTGGTTGCATCTCACATAGCAAATCTTCCGTCAGTTGAAAGACTTACTTACAATCTCATTGAAGAGTCGCTTTCCAGTGGCAAAGTCATCATATTTGCCGGTGGAACATCAAATCCTCTTTTCACCACCGACACTGCAGCGGCTCTTCGCGCTGCCGAGATGGGTGCGAATATTTTGATAAAAGGTACCAAAGTAGATGGGGTTTACTCTAAGGATCCTAAAAAATTCTCTAACGCTGAAAAGTTCACTCATTTAAGCTTTGATGAGGCAATAAAACTTGGGCTAACTGTTATGGATACATCTGCTTTTGCATTGTGTAAGGCTCATTCTATTTCGGTGATCGTTATGAACTTTTTTCAAAGCGGGAATTTTTTACGTGCTGTTATGGGTGAAGAGATAGGTACTCTTTTAACAAATGGTGATTAGGTGTGAATGTGGACAAACAAATCGGCCTCCTAAAGAGGCCGATTTTGATATAGATTCATATTCAGAAACTTAAAGCCATACCCCCTTCTATTCCGAATTTCTTTGATGGGGTAAAGCCTTGAACGAAGAAAAGCTCAGAAGCATTTACAAAAAATTCAAAAGCTCCAGCTGAAAACTGTGTACCACCTCTTACATAAAATGCATCTTGCTTGAGATTGATCGAAGTACCAAGAATGTAAATCACAGGAGCCGCTCCCGCATAGATTGTGAAAGATGAGCCCATGGGAATACAAAGATACAAAGTTGGCATCACTTGGAAAGATGTGAAATCTCCGGCAAATAACGCATTTTTCTCGATCATAGCCGCAACTTCAAAACCAACAACTCCCTCTCCTATAGAACGAAGAGTTGCTCCCAGCCAGATCGGCGACGAATTCGGCATTTCCATCGCTCCGAAAACTCCTATGCTTGTTTTTGAAACACCTACAGTTGTAATTGCTAAAATGATCATTAACACGATGATGTAATTTTTCATCTCAATCACCACCTTAGTACAGGTAGATCCTGCCAGTTACCACTTTTATCAAAGAACGATATATCGCAAGAAGATCCGCAGAAGTTGCTGCACGATAATATTTTCCGCCAGTTTGATTTGCTATGTTTTTGAGCACTGACTCATTCACAGATGAGCCAAGTCCTATTGTGAAAACAGGTATTTTTAAACTCTTCGCATAATTGATCACATCACTTGCCGTGTGAGTAGAGTAGTTGTCATATCCGTCTGTCATGACTATTAGAGCTTTGATATGCCCCGCTGGCTGACCACTTAAATCCGTTAGCCCTTGATAGATTGCATCGTACAGTTTTGTAGCGCCTCCGCCAACTCCATCACCTTTGACATAACTCACAAGCACAGAAGGTGCGACGAATCCTGCTGACTCGTTGACTATGTTGGAACCAAATGCAAGATATTCTCCCCTGTCATTGGATTGCATATACCCAATAAAGGTCTTAACGGCCGTTTCCATATCTGTTATTGCAGTAGACGACATACTTCCACTATAGTCGTTGACAAACGCAACACTTAAGACACTCTGAGTTAAGCTCAAGCATCCCGAGAGTACAAGACTAAGTCCAACAACCATGAAAATCAAAATGAGTTTCTTCACTCACAACACCCCCTCGAATGTGTTCAAGAAATTAGATCTTTCTTTCTCTACTCAATTTATTTATGTTTATGATTATATAGTCGTTTGGTGACTAATAAATTAATTATATACTATGTTGCCGTGAATGTCAAACAAATATCATTCACCATTTTCTTAAACGTTTCGCAAAATTAGTTCGTTATGTGATCATAAACAAGTAGGTCTTTTTTTTCTAAAAGTGCTATAATTAGCATGTATTCTTAATTAGGAAGGGTGCAATATAACTTGAACCTCCAAAAAGATCTTCCGGATATTCAAAAACAAGGGGATACTCGTAATATTTTTATAGATAAAGTCGGGGTTAGTGATCTCGTTTATCCAATAGTTGTATTAGATAGAACCAATCAATATCAAAGCACCGTAGCCAACATTAACATGTATGTCGATCTGCCGGGAGATTTTAGGGGAACTCACATGAGTAGATTTGTCGAAGTTCTCAACGCTCATCGAGGTAAGATGACCATTAAGAATATGGAAAAAATTCTTGACGACATGAGAAATCATCTCAATGCTAAAACAGCCCACCTTGAGGTGAATTTTGATTACTTCGTTTTAAGAAAAGCTCCGGTCTCGCGAATAGAAAGTTACACTCCATATCGTGCAAAGTTTATATGTAAGAAAGACGGTGACTTTGACTTTATTCTTGAAGTCGAAGTTCCAATGCAAACGCTTTGTCCATGTTCTAAAGAGATAAGTGAACGTGGTGCTCACAATCAACGAGCAAAAGCGGATGTGTCAGTGAGAATGAAAAAACTTGTCTGGATAGAAGATCTCATAGATATTGCTGAAAGTGCCGCTTCATCACCTGTCTTCACTTTGCTTAAAAGAAAAGATGAAAAATATGTGACTGAGCATGCATATGACAATCCAAAATTTGTTGAGGATGTAGTCAGAGATATAGCCGTTCAACTCGAAAAAGATAAGCGCATTACTTGGTATATGTTAAAAGTTACGAGTTATGAATCCATTCACACTCATAACGCTTATGCATGTCTTGAAAAGAAAAAAGGGGTCTAAATTATGAGGGAAGCGCTGTTTTTCGATGAATACGATGATAATAAAGTTAAATGCGAACTTTGTCCTCATCATTGCGTTTTAGGGGTTGACGATGTGGGAATATGTAAGGTAAGAAAGAATGTTGATGGGGTTCTCTATTCGTTGAACTATGGGATGGTATCTTCGGCAGCAATGGATCCCATTGAGAAAAAACCCCTTTTTCATTTTCACCCTGGTGAAAAAGTGTTTTCAATAGGTAGTTGGGGATGCAACATGCACTGTCCTTACTGTCAAAATTGGGAAATCTCCCAGGAGAAACCGCATATTCGCAGTTTTTCTCCTTTACAGGCTATTTCTATCGCACAAGTTAACGGTTCTAAAGGGATAGCTTACACTTACTCTGAACCGGTGATATGGTTTGAATACATACTCGATTGTGCGAGGAACGCTCTGAAAGATGGGTTGTACAATGTCATTGTCACCAATGGGTTTATAGAAGAGCAGCCTTTGAAACTTTTAACACAGTACTTTTCCGCAATGAATGTAGATTTGAAGTCTTTCAATCCTGGTTACTACCGAAAAGTGCTTGGTGGTGAACGAGATGTGATACTCAAGAACATAGAATTTGTGCACAAAATGGGTGTACACGTTGAAGTGACGACTTTAATAGTCCCTGGTGATAATGATTCTCCTGAGGAAATGGAAGAGCTCGCAAGTTGGTTGGGATCTATTGACCCTTCAATACCACTTCACTTATCAAGGTACTATCCAAGTTACAAATATGATCGCCCTCCAACGAGTTTAGATACTTTGGAAACTCTCTGGGGTATTGCCAAGAAACATCTTGATTACGTTTACGTTGGAAATGCTCCAGGAATACATGAAGATACTGTATGTCCATCTTGTGGACAAATTGTTGTGAAGCGTAGTGGTTACGACGTTGAAATCGTTGGATTAGACGAAAAAGGTCGATGCACAAATTGCAATCGTGAAATAGCAATTCGGTAGGTGAAAATGCAAAAAATACAGAGAATACGCACTTTAATACTTTCGATTTTTACGCTTGCAGTGGTCGCCGTTGTGATTTTTGTTGTGATATCAAGGAGGCCACCACAGTATTACGTTCGTCGGGGCATTGCATTTGGTACAGATGTTAAAATCGCGTATGCAACCAGAAAGAAAAACGCCGAAGCAGTTGTCAATGCAATGTTTGATGAACTCAATAAGCTTAACAACATCTTTAATCCGTACAAGCCTGGATCTGAGCTTTACAAATTAAATCATTCTAATGGAAAGTGGATGGAAGTAGATCCCAGACTTCTTGACGTTTTAAAGTATTCGATCAAATTTGCGCGCGATACAAATGGAGACTTTGATCCAACTTTGGGAAGAGTTGTTGTACTTTGGGGCTTCAACACTGACAATCCACACAAGTGGAAGTTGCCTTCTCCTTATGAGATAGCGAATGCTTTAAAAGATGTGGGATATAGAAATGTTGAATTCGACGGCAACAGAGTTAGGCTTTTGAACAACGTTTGGGTGGACCTTGGTGGAATAGCCAAAGGGTATGCTGTTGATGTACTTTTAGCTATGGCAAAAGCGAATGATAAAAGTTCAACTGGGTATGTTGATATAGGTGGGGATATAGGAATAATTGGTCCAAAGTACGGGAATCAACCTTGGAAAATAGGCATTCGGAACCCCAGAGGTACTATGAATGATGCAATCTCTTATGTTTACCTCTACAAAGGGACCATAGCCACATCTGGTGACTACGAGAGGTATATCATTGTGAATGGTAAAAGATATTACCACATATTCAATCCAAAAACAGGTTATTCTTCAAATTATTTTGAATCAGTAACTACGATATCAAAAAGCGGAATACTCTCAGACGCTTTTGGTACTGCTGCGATGATAGGAGGACCTTCTAAAATTGGGAAATGGGCAAATGAATTTGGTGTTGCTTACATGAGCATCAACGAGGAAGGAAAGATTCAAAAGAATTCTCTTTGGAAGGATTATGAGAAACCTTAAGATTTTTGCACGTACCGATATTATTTTGATCCTGATCGTTACGGTGTTTTTGAGTGGATGGTTGACTTTTTCATATTTTAGGCCGACTTCAAATAAAGCTGTCATTCTTGTACATGGGAAAATGTATAAGACAGTATCTCTTGATAAGGATTCCACATTTAAGATTTTTTGGAAGGGCGTGTACCTCATGACTGTTCAAATCAAATCGGGTGCTATTAGAGTTGTGAAATCCACGTGCCCACTTAAGATATGCGTTCATACCGGTTGGATTTCGAAGGATGGTCAGGTCATCGTATGTGTGCCTAACCGTGTGATCATTCACACAGAAGGAGCTAAATCAACATCGTATGATCTGATGACTTCACAATGAACAAAAAGGTTCCGCTTTACGGCCTTCTTGTAGCCGTTGGATCTGCAATTTATGTTCTTGAAAATTTTGTTCCATTCCCAGTTCCCGTTCCAGGAGCTCGTTGGGGTTTTTCAAATATGGTAATTGTTTATGCACTTCCCACTACCCCCCTTTCATGGCTTTTAGCGCTTGCCATTGGTAAGGCTGTTATCGGAGGATTGCTAAGTGGTAGATTTTTAAGTCCCACGTTCATGATGGGAGCAGCCGGCTCTATCACAGCGTCATTTTCCATGTTTCTGACCTTTAAGATTTTTAAAAGGGTGGGACTTGTTTTTCACAGTGTGATTGGAGCGTTGATCAACAATCTCATCCAAGTTATCATTGGTGCCCAAATTATATCAAGTTGGGCGATTTTAAGTTATCTTCCTTACATGGAAATGTTAGCCATTTTCTCTGGTGTGGTAAATGCTGTAATGGCGGGAATACTCTTGAAACGTGTCAAGAAAGGAGTGGGATTGCGCTGAGCGCAATATCTTTCCCACTTCCATGTCCGTTCTGTTGTCCTTTACAGTGCGCGTAGGCGCTGGCGGTAGCCGAGTGGGATTGTGCTGAGCAAAACGAATGAAGGGAGCAAAAGTATGATAACACTTGTCTCTTCATCACCGAGAAGAAAAAAATTGATGGAATCGGTCTTCGGGGAAATTGAAATTGTTCATCCTAAAGTGAACGAATTGGTTATCGACAGTGAACCACCACGTGAGATGGTAAAAAGGCTTGCAATCGCAAAGGCACATGTCGTAAAGAGCGCAGACACAATTGTAGCTGCGGATACCACAGTGGAAATAGATGGCAAAATTCTTGGAAAGCCACGTGATGTTGAAGAAGCACGAGAAATGCTAAAGACCTTGTCTGGCAGATGGCACACTGTACACACAGGAGTTTGCATCATTCGTGGGAAGAAAGAGAAAGTTTTTGTAGAATCAACGCGGGTGAAATTTTATGATCTCGACGAAGAAACAATAAACATGTACATACAAACAGGTTCTCCCATGGATAAAGCGGGAGCTTACGGAATTCAGGAAGACATGGGTATGATCCTCGTCGAGCGTATAGATGGGGATTTTTTCACAGTTGTAGGTTTACCAATTTCGAAAGTGTGGTGGGAAATTAAGAATATGGCCGCTAAATCTTAAGTCACGTTGTACGTCAACTTTACAACCTATGAGTATTTATCAAATAAACATCGCTTTTCAAGCGATAAAAGAATTTTTTTCGAAGTCTTATTAAGCGTCATCCTGAACCGACCGTAGGTCGTCCCGGACTGACCATAGGTCATCCTGAACTTGATTCATCTAATAGAGTCTTAAACCGACATGTCATCCCGGACTTGCTCCGGGATCTCATCCTTAGATTCCGGCTCGTAGGCCGGAATGACATTATGGTCAAGGACTCTGTTATGATTGTCAAGCCCACAATAACATTACGGCCAAGGACTCTATTAGAGATCAGGGCACGCTGCATACCAACACACATCCTGGCCTTCGCGTTCTACAAAATACAGTAGAACGGTGGTAAAAGCGAGAAAACATTGGTCGCAGCTGCCACCTCGCGGCTACCGCCAGCGCCTACGCGCACTGTAAAGGACAACAGAACGGACAGGAAAGTGGGAAAGACATTGCACACTGTGCAATCCCACTCGGCTACCGCCTCGGACAGGAAAGTGGGAAAGACATTGCACACCGTGCAATCCCACTCCTCACATCTTGTGAACTTGGCGATGGCGAGCTCATATGTCTTGATGAAAACTTCGAGAGATGTTAAATCTCCTTCTTTACGGACTTTGGATCATCTTGCAATGTTTGCACAATACGAGATCTTAATATCCCTTCTTTATGGGATTATGTTGAATTTCGCATCTCATAAGTAGATTTCTTTAAGGTTACCTCTTCTTTTGTAAAAAAGATTTTTTCCCGCGTCAAACTGAGAAAATCGAGCTATAAGCAGTTGTTATATATATACAAGCTGCAGATTGAAAAAGTCCGCGATAGGTGTTAAGATTTTAGCTGAAGTTGTTGAGAAACGTTCTCAATAAGGAGCTGAGGAAATGATCATAGCACTTAAAGATTGTCCCGAAAATACGAAATGCATTTTGATAGACTCCAAGATTCCTGACTCCCTCAAGAATCGCTTAATGGGAATGGGTTGGATTCCCGGGAAAACGATTCAAGTTGTACGTCGCGCTCCTATGGGGGATCCAACTATATATCTTGTGGATTCGACCAAGATATTTCTTCGTGAAGAGGAAAGTCGCTTGATAACTGTAAAACCTATTTATCCTGCTCCATTGTCTATCGTTGAAAAAGGAACGTATAAAATAGTTGAATTCTTTGGTGGCGGTCCGCGATTCGTTGAGCGCGCAAAAACAAGCGGTTTGGCGATTGGAAAAACAATTTATGTGATCGATAACGTACTTAGGGGAAAATTAACCGTTAAAATAGACGATCGTGTTTTAAGAGTTGGTAGGGGGTTCTCCGAAAAGATTTTTGTGGAGCCCATAGATGTCTGAACTTAAAATTGCCCTCGTCGGGAATCCGAACGTTGGTAAAACTGCTTTTTTCAACGCTCTTACCGGAGCCCATCAATATGTGGCCAATTGGCCAGGTGTTACTGTTGAGAAAAAAACAGGGATTTTCAGATGGAGAAATTACACGGTGCATGTTGTTGACCTTCCGGGAATATATACCCTTCGTGCACGTTCTGTAGACGAGCGTGTTTCCAGAGACTTTTTGATCAAGGAACATCCGGATATCGTTTTAAACATTGTAGATGCAACCAATCTCAGTAGAAATCTTTATCTTACCATTCAACTTTCTGAAATGGGATTAAAAACCGTCCTCGTTCTTAATCAAATGGATGAAGTGGAAAACATGAATATAAGTCTGAATGCATCCGAGCTTTCAAAGAGATTGGGTATTCAAACGGTGGAAACCATTGCTACTAAAGGTGTTGATATAGACGAGATAATGGAAGCGTGTTTATCTAATGTTCCAAGGGTACGATATGAAATATATCCCGAAGATTTCGAGAAATCTCTCAGAAACTTCGAAAGGATTGTTGATAATTCACGAGAATTGAAAAATATTCCGTCAAGATGGCTTGGTCTTGCGTTTGCAGAAGGAGACGAGCTGGCAAAATCCATTCTGGAAGAATCTGGTTTCTTGGAAAAGGCAGTAAAATGCTTCTCTTCCAAAGATGAGAATGCTTCTTTGATCATAGCACGTTCTCGGTATGAGTTCATATCTTCAATATTGAAACAAGTTGAAAAGCGCCCCGTGGGAAGTTGGACAGTAACCGATGCGTTTGATCACGTTTTTACACATAAAATATTGGGGTTGCCGCTTTTTATATCAATCATGTGGATGATGTTTCAGTTTGCTTTTTCTGCCTCAGTACCTCTGAGTGATCTCGTGGGTGATGGTTTTGACTTTCTTGGGAAATACGCTCATCAAATTCCCGGGTGGGTTGGCTCTCTTATTGGAGATGGATTGATATCCGGTGTTGGCTCCGTTCTTGTCTTTGTTCCATTGATTTTCTTCCTTTTTCTTGCTATGGGATTACTTGAAGATTCTGGTTACATGTCGCGTGCAGCTTTTTTGATAGACAGGATCATGCATAAATTCAAATTGAGTGGCAAGGCTTTTATTCCCATGATGCTTGGATTTGGATGTAATGCATCGGCTATAATGACTACGCGTACCATAGAAAGTGAAAAAGAAAGATTGATATCCATTCTCATAAATCCATTTACAAGTTGCAGCGCAAGACTTCCAGTTTATGCTGTTATATCAGCCGCATTTTTCAGTAAACTCGCTGGGCTCACCATATTTTCAATTTACATTATAAGCATTGTCTTTGCACTCACAACAGCCGTGATCCTTAATTTTGTTCTTAAAAATAAAGAGAGTTCTCCTTTAACCATGGAAATGCCAAGGTATCAAACTCCAACTATAAAAGGACTGTGGTTGTATACATGGTCAAGGGGAAAGCACTTCTTGAAAAAAGCAGGAGGCATAATACTGGGTGCGACAGTGATAGTTTGGTTCCTTTCGAATATGCCCATTGGTGCATCATTAGCGCATTCCTGGGCAGCACGAATAGGTAAGGCTATTGCTCCTTTATTCGCACCTCTGCATTTTGATTGGCACATAACACTTGCACTTATATTCGGTGGAATAGCTAAAGAAGTGACCGTTACCACACTTGGTACCTTTGCTGGAGGAAACATCACATCTTTTCTTAAAATGACGATCGATCCAATTGACGCTTACGCATTGATGCTTTTCGTTTTAATTTATATACCTTGCGTTGCCACCCAAGCGGTTATGAAAATGGAAACGAGAAGTTATAAATGGCCGATCTTTTCTGTTTTGTGGAGCTTATCAAGTGCTTACATTATTACTTTTGGATTTGAAACAATCGCACATTTGGTGGTGAGATAATTGACAGTTTTGTCGTTCACAATGAGCGTTGGATACGTGCTTCTTGGAATTTCTATGGCATTACACGCAAATTATATGGACGCGTTTGTGGCTTTTACCATATCTTTTGTTTTCATATTTGGGTTGGCAGACATTTTTTCCAACAAAAAGCGTGGAATGGCACACGTTTTAACTGGTGGACTAATGGGCACCATCTTTGCCGCTTATTACACGATTGAATACACTTCTTCTGGCTTCAGCTCTTTGATTTCGGACGGAATTTGGCGTAGTTCTGGTTTGATAGATTTTTTTGGTACAATAGTTTTAGGTGTGGTAAGTATTGTGTGCTTGTTGATATCTAAAAAACGCTTCAGAAATGCTAAAATAAGAACCAGGAGGTGATCACCATGAGAGTGCAGCCAGTAGGTCTTCCATCAATAAATAGAGTTATTCCCACCGTGGTCAACCCTGTGAGATCTGTAACTCAAGCTCCGAGAAGTGGAATAAGGCCTGAAGACTTCAACAATTTGCTGAAGATGGCAGCGTATAACCGTAGAGGGCAGCCTCACAGAGGAATGGTAAACACCCTTTCTGAACTTTTTAACGGTTTTAAAATAGATACAAAGGCTTGACGTAAAGCCCTTAAAATGTTAGAATCTTAGCGGATCTGGCGACGTAGCCAAGGGGCCAAAGGCGAGGGTCTGCAAAATCCTTATTCGTGGGTTCAAATCCCACCGTCGCCTCCAGCGTTAAACCACAGATCGTGATTTGAGGAATCAATCTAAAAAGCAAGGCAGAAAGTTGGGAAAGCGATCCATGTGCAGAAGTGTGAACGTTCCTTTCGTTTTCGGAAAATCAGCACCCCTCCAATCGCTTAGTTGAAGAGGACTTAAAACATCATGCAAATTTGTATTCGACCATAAGTTATAGGTAACGATGAGCTTGATAGAATTAGTCTTTCCTGAAAAGGAAGGAAAACCATTTGTGGTAGGTGGTGTTACCAAAGGCGGCAGAGCCGCCTTTGGTCATTGAACAAGGTTAAACAGTTCGTTTTTGTTTTTATCTATCACGTTTGCAGAATCCAAAGTATCGCAAAGTGATCCTTTGGATGTGCGGAGTAGATATGCCGACAAGAAAAATATATTACAAATTCGTTTTTTATTTTTGTTTTTAGAAACCTTCGTGCTAAAATGATGACAGGTTTATGCCGACTTTTTTACATATGCTGTCATGTCTTCGATCATATTTCAAAACGAAAGAAGCCTTCCACTTACCACTTCGTAATCCCACACAATATTGTTGAATGGCACGATCAATTCTTACTTAAGAGGAGGTAAGGTATGAAGTATTTCGTGGTTTTTCTTCTAATAATTTGTATGTTAGGAATTTCTTCCGTTCTGGCCGCTCAAGCCACCGCCACTCAAATCGCAACAAAGTCAACACGAATTTCAAATGGCGAAACTTTCGGAAGGAGCTTTTCACCGTTAGAAATTTTTATTCCTAAATATGCCGTAAAGTACTTTATGCCAATTGAATTATTAGGCTTTGTTAGTGGAGAAGTACTTTCGCGTGTGTTTCATCCCGCTTTCCTTCTATCAGAGATTTCTGCGATGTTATTTGTGTTTCAGCTACTTGTAGCTTTATTCCCTCTTTTCATAGTATTACAAATTTTACATCCTTAAATTAGGAATGGGAGTGATCTTATGCTTAGGAAGTTAACGATAATGATGATTCTGTTTTCTATGATCTCCGTTGTGGTATTTGGAATGAGCATGGAGATGGGAGGAAGTTTTAACTTCATGTTTTTGACAACACCGGCCATGCTTCCTCCTTGTAATCCTAATGAACCTGTGTTCCCAGCCAATATAATAACAGCAGGGGATAGTACTTTAAGTGTACCCGTGTCAAACAACTTTGCCTTGACAACTGATTTTGAGCTCTGCATTTCCCCAAGGTCATTTCTAATGTGTGGTACTTCTGTTTTTTTTATCAGTTCAATTGGTGTGCGCTACACTTCTGACACGATCGAGCATACCTTTATCGGTCCATTTAAAATGTTTGCAGGTATAAATGGAGGAAGTCTATTCTGGACAGGTGGCAAAATTTTCCCGGTGCTAAGCGTTGACGGTGGCATTTCATTCAAATTCATAAACAACATCTACACGTACTGGGAAGTCGAGGCTTACGATTCTTTCTCGGATATGGTAAGTTATTCAAATCCCATGATCATAGGTGGTGCTGGTTTAACATTTTGAACGAGAGTAAAACCTGAATTGGCTTATGATAAATGCCTCAATATGCTCAGACAACTTTAAAAGTCAAACGAACTTATGGGGATCAACTGCGTTGACCACATGTTCACCAGAATCCTTAAATCCTACGGTATCGATGTATGACAAGACGAAAAATGCGGGAGATCGACGTCAACACAAAAAGCATCCTTAGGCCCCGTAAATATTAAAAAAATGAAAATCTGAACTTTTTTCAAATCGTATTTTTCATCACGTGTCCTTGTTGTCTGAAATTCTTACCATTAACTCAACTTGCATAATTTGAGTATTATCTATGATCAAAGTAAATCACAATTTAAATATGACATTTCTCATGGTCTTTTAGGCAGTATGAATCTCAAAATCTCCATTTTCGCGAATAATTAGTATTCTTGAAAGTTTTTTCTTTTCTTCATCCGAAAGTTCTTTAAGTGGTCTTCGTACCCTATAACTCGAAAAAATTTTGCGCTGGTAGAGGATATATTTTAAGACCGCTCTTGAATCTGAAAAACTCTTAGTTATTTCTCTGATTTTTAGCATATCATATTGCAACCTTTTGGCATTCTTGATATCACCATCAAAAGCAAAATTAAAAAGCTTTACACAAAATTCCGGAGCAACGTCGGCAATAGCACTTACAACTCCGTCAGAGCCCATCATAATGGCTGGGGCTATAAGAGAATCTGTCCCTGTCATCACAATAAAGTCATTTCCCAACTTTATTCTGTAATTCATAATTTTATTTAAGGACCCCTCACTATCCTTGATCCCAACTACGTTGCTGTTGCTGTTCCTTAATCTTAAAACAAGAGATTCTTTCACAGGATTCCCTGTATACTTTGGAATATTGTATATAACCTACCTTCCGCATCAAAAAAGAAGTAAGGTAGAATATTTTCTTTTTCCTGCTATGATGTATTGAAAAGAGGAAATAGCGGGAGGGAAAAGGAAATG
>JALSLY010000021.1 GCA_026988035.1 Thermotogae bacterium | reverse complement strand
TTGTTAATCGCCACATTTGTTACCTTCAAAATTCCAAATTCAAAAACTACATTGCTCCCCGTACCCGAAAAGATCTGAAAGATAGCTGTTAAAGCGATCAATATCCACAGTGCTTTTAGACCACGCAAGTAGTGAGAAATGGGGACTTTGCTTGCAAAAATCATAAAAAAAATTACACCACCCAAGAGCGCATACTGATAAAAGTCAGTAACGAGAAAGACAGCTGTTATAAGAATAAGATTGAATACAATTTTAGATCTGGGATCAAGTTTGTGCAAAAATGAATCTCTTGGAACGTATTGCCCTATGGTGATGTTTCCCAAAATGTTCATTTATTTCTCCAAAATCAAGAGGGTTCCTTTAACAAGCAAATGGCCATTGCACTAACGCCTTCTTTTCGGCCAATAAAACCCATACCTTCGTTTGTGGTCGCTTTTACACTGACTCTTGTTTTGTCCATTTCAAGAATTTCAGAGAGCCTTTCGCATATCTCTTCAACATATGGCGATATTTTGGGTTCTTCCATAACAAGCATAACATCTATGTAATCAATTTTAAATTGCTGACGCTTGACCATATCTTTTATCTCTCTTAAAATAATCATGGAAGAAATCCCTTCATATCTTGGATCGTTGGGTGGAAAGTACACTCCCAAATCTCCAAGTCCACTCGCTCCAAGAATGGCATCTCCCACCGCATGAGCAATAACGTCACCATCAGAATGACCATACAAACCCTTTGAATAAGGTATCTCTACTCCACCAAGTACAAGCCTACGCCCTTCTACAAGCCTATGAACGTCGTATCCAATACCTGCTCTCATCAAATCCTCACCGGCATCACGATAAAGAAATATCCTTCAAGATCTGGGGTATCAATCATCAACGGTTTGTTTGCATCTACAAAATTCAACTGCACTTTTTCTTCATTGGTGTGATTAAGCGCATCAAGCACGAACGCCGGATTAAATGCGAGAACCAAGGGTTCTCCCTCAGTTTGAACCTCAAGTGTTTCTTCCGCTTCACCTAAGTCAACGCTTTTTGACGAGATTTTCAACCTTTCTTCTTCGATTGTAAATTTCACCGCCTCAGTGCCGGAACGAGTTACTATACTTGCTCTCTTTACCGCACCATGGAGTTCATTTCTATTAACGATGACACGAGTTTTAAATTCTTCTGGAATGACACGTTTATAATTCGGAAAGTCTGCATCTACAACTTTACAAACCAAAACAACGTTACCTATTTCAAACGCCACTTGCCTGTTTTCAAAGCGCATGTTGATTTTTTCAACAGAAGCAACTCCCAATGAGCGTGCAAGCTCTCTAACAGCTTTGAGCGATATAAGAAAGTTCAAATTTCCAGTGCTATCGATTTTTTCTTCGGCAAGTGACATCCTAAATCCATCAACTCCAACAGTTCTGAAGTTGCCATCTTCCATTTCAAAATACACTCCGTTGAGATTGCGCATACTCTCATCTGTGGCAGCACTGAAAGAGACCCTGTCGATCATTTCGGCCAGTTTGGCACGATCCAACTCATACTGTGCTCCGTCTTCGGGTATCCTTACTTCGGGAAATTCTTCTGCATCTTGAGTAAATATCTGAAATTTACTCTTATTAGAAGATATTTCTAACTTATCTCCTTTTTTTGAAAAATGCACTTCATCTCCAGGAAGACTTTTCACAATTTCGTGGATCGTTTTGGCATCTACGACAAAAGCACCCTCTCCAGAAATGCTGGATATTTTTGATCTGACCGTGAATTCCATATCTGTGGCAGTCATCGTTAATCCGTCCTTGAGCTCAAAAAGTACTCCATTCAAAACCGGCCTTATAGGTCTTGAAGCTACTGCCCTTGAGAGTGAATCTAAATGAAAAGACATTTCACTCCTTTTAACCACAAATTCCATAAATGCTTGCTCCTTTCAATTTGGATCCAAATAACAAAAACTACTGCAATATGTTATGTGCAAAGTACATCAAACACAATTATACCATTTAATCGTTTTTGAAGCTCAAGAATGAGTTCTTTAGAATTTACTTCGAATCCTTTCACAGACGTGGCATTCACAGCCACAGCTATAACATTTGTGGGCTTAAGAACTTTAAATTTTCCGCGATTGGAAAAAATATGTTCGCTGCTTGGAACAACTATATCGCACTTTAGTTTAGAAGCTATCTCATCAGTCACTGCACCTGGAAGATAAACAAAATCTACTTTCTTACAAGCTTTTACGATCTCTTTCTCGTGCCCCGCAACACCATCCACAGCCACTTCAAGCAATTTTCCATCTTTTCCGATCATAACTTTGTCTGGGAGGTTCTTCAACTTTTCCGCAGTGTCATATTCCACAGGCGGAGTTGTTATTCTTTTAAAGATTTCAACAGTCTTTGAGACCACTTCTTCAACATTTCGATCAACTTCTGCCCCTGTTACAAGGATCGCACAATCCATGTAAGAAGCTATGCCTGTCCTTCCAAGTGCTCCATCCACAATAATATGCTTACAATAGTCCATCAATCTTTCTGAGATTTTTGCTGTCATCTCAAAACTTCCCACTCTGATCGTTTGAACGTCCACATCCAACTTTGCTCTAACAAGAACCACTTTACCAGATGGAGCATCAAAAGTTTCGAGTATTTCTCCCCACTCTGGCAAGATAGAACTCGGCACAACAGCAAATGAGCCTTTTGGAATGTGTACACTCGGTTTAGGAATGTTAAAAATTGTGTCTCTTTCTTCTCCATCACGGCCTATTGTAATTGCGCAGGCTCTTCCGAGCCTGCGTAGCAGAAAATTAACAACGGTGGTTTTTCCAACATTTTTTGCCAATCCAATTACTGAAATTGTACGGCAATTCCTTATTTTTTCAAGGATCTTTTTTTCCGCTCTTTCCATTCTCTAATCCGTTTTCTTCGTTCATTTCCAGTGGGAAGCAGAAATTCATGTTTACCTTCCATCAGGCCGGCAACACCAACGATGCTCTGTTCTTTTTCTGGAAGGTAATTTTCATTGCAAGATGGTTTGTAATCATCTGGTTCTTCATATATAAAAGTCCCTCCTTCGTAGTTTCTCAAAATCACCTTCCCTGCACCCATAGATATAAGATACTGAGGACCGACAGGGATCTTTCCTCCGCCTCCAGGCGCATCAATAACATATGTTGGAACAGCATATCCTGAAGTGTGCCCTCGTAAGTATTCTATTATTTCTATTCCACGTGCCACTGTTGTTCTGAAATGCGACAATCCCTTTGAAAGATCACATTGGTAAATGTAGTAAGGCCTAACTCTGTTTTTAACGAGCAAATGCACAAGTTTCTTCATAACTTGTGGACAATCGTTCACTCCTCTCAGCAAAACCGACTGGTTACCAAGTGGAATTCCTGCGTCCGCAAGTTTCGCAAGCGCGCGTTTTGAATCAGGTGTGATCTCATTTGGATGATTGAAGTGTGTGTTAACCCAAATTGGGTGGTATTTTTTGAGCATGTTAACAAGTTTGTCGTCGACCCTTTGAGGCATAACAACAGGAGTCCGAGTGCCAATCCTTACAATTTCAACGTGTGGAATTGCCCGAAATTTTTTTATTATTTCTTCAAGTCTCTCTGTGGTAAGAGTAAAAGGATCACCACCTGATATCAAAACATCTCTGATCGCTTCATGAGCTGAAACATATTCGACCATCTTCTCTATTTTTGACATGGACATAGGCATATCTGTTTCGCCTGCCTTGCGTCTTCTGGTGCAATGTCGGCAGTACATAGAGCATTGATCTGTTACGAGGGCCAAAACTCTATCGGGATAGCGATGCGTGAGACCATAAACAGGTGAATCAACATCCTCAAAAAGAGGATCTGCGCTTTCATTAGGCGCTACATACAGTTCATTTGTAGTGGGCACAGCTTGCTTTCTTATAGGATCGTTTGGATCATTTGGATCGATCAACAAAGCATAATAAGGAGTGATCGCCATTCTGAGGTGTTCCAGACTCGAAGTTATTGCTCTTTTTTCGTCTTCATCAATCGGAATAACTTTTGAAAGTGTGTCGGCATCCATTATTCGATGCGAGATCTGCCACTTCCAATCGTTCCACTGCTCCTCCGTTACATCTTTCCAAAGTGGGATTTCTTTATAGTTTCTCATACGCTTCCTCCTCTATTCTCATTTCAATCAATAGGTATAGGCTTCTATCAAATCAAGTGAAAAATTAAGTATCAAAGGATAATCCTTTACAGTCACACTTTTCACAAGGGTGTGATATCCCGGCTTTAAAATCGTAAATTCATACGTGCCAGGTTCTAATTTTAACGAACAAGGTGTAACGCCAAGCATTTGTCCATTCACAAATACCAACGCACCATATGGTTCGGTAGCAACACTGATTTTGGTTTTTGATGTAGAAGAATAATAGGTGAAGACCGCTGAGACAGTTTGATATACACCAGCATGAACGGTAAAAGATTTGGAAATTATCCGATCGTTATAGCGGAACACAGCAAGGTGATTCCCTACTGCCAACTGAACACTCTGAGGTGTTTTACCTTCGTAGATTCCATCTACAACAAGCGATGCACCCGATGGTTTCGACGTGAAGGTCACAACGGCGCTTTGAGGAACATAACCAACATAAAAGTACGTAGTCGCAACGGCGATCAACTTGCCCACAATTTTTATTTTCAAACTTTTCATGAAATCAAGACCATTTGGCACCTCAGCGAATGGTCGACTTTTGATTTTCGGCGTTGGTGGCAAAACATTTGGCAATGTACTCGCAACTGCTTCGATTATTTCTCTCCCATTCTGACCCGACACAACTAAACTGTAATTGTAAGATGGATTGGGAATTACATACACCTCGCCACCTCGAACATAATTATCCCTTTGGAAGAAATTTGGAAAGAGAATCCTTACGATTCCTTCGGGTGTGTAATCGTAAATTGTCACATAAGCATTTTGCGAAGTCTTAAAATATATATGTATAGACTCTCCTTGATAGTAAGTAGCCCCTAAAGCACGATCCGTCCAAACTTGAACGGCTAAACTTGAAGGTTTCGTTGGAGTTATGATTATATCCTTGACGGAAGCCTGAGCAAAGAGCATTATGCTTAGGACAATTAGCAGCAAAAAAAGCATAACAAACTTTTTTCTCATAACTCATCCCTCCTTCATCACTACCAAATTAACGTAATTATGGGTCAACTGTGTTGACCCCGACGATATTAACGCCATTGTAAAAACCAATCACTTTGAAAGAAACACACCAATATGATATCATATTGACGGCCCTATCGGATAGTGGTAAGTCCGCCTGGTTCTCAGCCAGGAAACCGGGGTTCGATTCCCCGTAGGGCTGCCAAATATTGAACGCTTTAGCATTCTATAATTTATTCGGTTACCGTATCCAACAAAAATGCCCCCTCACTTAGAGGGGGCTTTGTTTTTGTGAGGAACTTTTGTTGATGTTGAAGTTTTTCCTTGATTTTTATCGTAACAAGCGATATTATTGGAACACAAAGGCGCTTTTTTTATCCAAAAAAATTTCAATTTTTAATTACCGAGAATAAGTAATAGCGGAAATTGAAAAATGTCTTCATGGTGCTTCTTTTTCCTGAAAAATTAACTCATTATAAAAAGAAGAAAGAAGTGCTTTTTTGCACACGTTAGCAGAAATTCTGCACGCCGCCTTGGGAATATTTAAAAATATGAGAGAGCTCATATTAAGGAGATGAAGAAAATGGCTGAAAAACAAAAGGTAACAGAGGAAATCAAAATAGATAACAACTTAGAAATTCTAAGAAAATACTTCCCGAATTGCTTTAATAAAGAGGGGAATTTTAATTTTGAAAAATTCAAAAAAGAAATAAAGATAAACGAAATAAATCTCTCTAAGGAAAGTTATGAACTTGAATGGCTTGGGAAAAGCTATGCAAGGGTGCTTACCTTTGAGCCTGCAAGAACACTTTTAAAGACAGACGAAGAATGGAATAACAAACCTGAGAATAAAAACTCTGGCAATATCCTCATAAAAGGAGATAATCTTGAAGTATTAAAACACCTTGGAAATGCCTATCATGAAAAGATAAAAATGATATACATTGATCCGCCTTACAACACGGGAAATGACGGCTTTGTATATCAGGACGACAGAAAATTTACAGTAGAGGAACTTGCAGAACTTGCAGGAATTGATGAAGAGAGGGCAAAAAGAATACTTGATTTTGTAAATTCAAAGAGCAATTCACACTCCGCATGGCTAACCTTTATGTATCCACGCCTTTACATTGCAAGGAGGCTTTTGAGGGAGGACGGAGTTATCTTTGTAAGCATTGATGATAACGAACAAGCACAATTAAAACTATTGATGGATGAGATTTTTGGGGAAGAGAATTTTATATCAATGATTTCCGTAAAAGTTAGAGATAGTGCAGGTGAAAGTGGAGGTGGTGAAGATAAAAAACTGAAGAAAAATATTGAATATCTTTTGTTATATGCAAAAAACAGAAATGAGTTTATATTGCCTAAAATATACAATTATAAATCTTTGAGACATGAATTACTTATAAGAAATTTGTCTGGGAAAAATTTTGGTTATAACCAAGTTTTAGTGGATAAATCAGGAGAAAAATTGATTAAAAGTATTAAAGATGGAGCAGGAGATGAAATTAAAATTTATACTTTTGATAGGGTAGAATTTAAAACTATATCTGCATTAACAAAAGAGAGAAAAATAGATGAATATGAAGTTTACAAGAAATATTATGATAAAATTTTTACAACATATAATGCAAGGACATCTATTAGAGATAGAATAAAAGAAGCTACAAGAGATTTTGATGGTCTAATTAAAATAGAATATATGCCTAAAACTGGAAAATACAAGAATCAATTAACAGAAAAATATTTCTATGGAAAGACAAAAAGGTTGTTGTCTTGGTTAAATGAAGTATCAAAAAAGGATTCCAATGGTAACATATATATAAAAGAAGAATTGGGAACATTATGGATAAATATTAATTGGGGTAAAATTGCCAATGAAGGTAATGTTCCTTTTGATAACGGGAAGAAACCGGTAGATTTCATTAAATTGCAAATTAAAATAGCAAGTGCGTACTCAGGAGATATCATCCTTGACTTCTTCGCTGGCTCAGGAACCACAGGCGATGCAGTGATGCAACTCAATGCTGAGGACGGTGGCAATAGAAAATTTATCCTTGTACAACTTGACGAACCCATTGATGAAAAGAAAACGGCTTACAATTTTGTCAAAAATGAACTTGGAGAGGAAAACCCAACGATCTTTCATATATGCAAAGAAAGGCTTGTGCGTGCGGTAAAGAAGATAAAAGAGGAAATTATAAACAAAAAGATTGAGGAAAGAGAAAAGGAGATAAAAGAACTTGAAAGTAAACTTGATGTAAATGGGGATAACAAAGAGAAAATTGAAAAACTAAAACAGGAAATAGAAGCACTCAAGAATCAAGATTTGGGCTTTAAAGTATTTGAAACTATCCCTATATGGGAGGATTATTTAAGAGATGAAAAGGAATTAACAGAACAAACTACTCTTTTTGATGAAAGTAAACTAACGGAAGAAGATTTGAAGGCTCTGCTAATCACATGGAAAACTTATGATGGCTTGTCGCTAACTGAGGAGTGTGAGGAAGTAAAATTAAACGACTATACGGCATATTATTGTGGTGGTAATCTCTATTTATTACACACGAACTGGAAAACAGAGAACATAAAAGCATTGCTTGAAAAGATAGACAGGGAAAAAGATTTTGTGGTGGATAAGATAATCGTGTTCGGTTATAATTTTAACAGCAAAGATTTGCGGGAAATAGAGGAGAATATCAAGAATTACTCCAACAAGAAGCAAATTGAAATTGAAACAATTTTAAGGTTCTGAGGGGTGTAATTATGAAAAGAGGATTTGTATTTGAAAGGAATTTACCCCATCAGACAATAGCCGTTGAGAGTATTATCAAAGTATTTGAAAATCTTCCTATAAAAGCCCCATCTAGTGCTTTCTCAAACTTTGTAAATCCCACTTTGGATAATAAAGAAGGTTTTGAAACATACAAGAAAAACATCAATAGATTACAAAAAGAGAACAACATTGCTTTTGATGTGAAGCCCGCTTTTAACAATATCATTGACCTAATGATGGAAACGGGAACGGGAAAAACTTATGCTTACACTAAAGCAATCTTTGAACTCAACAGACAATACGGTATTTTTAAATTCATTATCCTTGTGCCAAGCCTTTCTATTAAGGCAGGAACAAAGAACTTTCTTAAATCTGACAGCGCACGGGAGCATTTTAAGGAACAATACGGAAAAACCATAACACTGCACATTGTAGAAAGTCAGAAAGGAGGGAAAAATAAGAAAAACTATATGCCAACATCAATAAGCGAGTTTGTGAGGGCAGATAAAAACGATAAAGATACCATTCATGTTTTGCTCATCAACGCGGGAATGCTAAATTCTAAAATAATGGTAAAGGACTTTGATAGGACTCTTTTTGACAAATACACAAAGCCCATTGAGGCGCTTGCTGCAACAAATTCCTTTGTTATCATAGATGAGCCACATAGATTTGCACAGGAAAATAAGACTTGGCAGAACATTAAAGCTTTAAAACCTCAATACATTATTCGTTTTGGAGCTACATTTAAAGAATATGAAAATCTAATCTATACCCTTACAGCAGTTGATGCTTTTAATCAGAATTTAGTGAAAGGAGTAACGGCATGTATTGAGGAATTCGAGGAAGGAAAAAATGTTTTTGTAAGGTTGGTAAATACAGATGGAAAAGAGGCAACCTTTGAACTTGTAGATACAACCAAAAAAACAAAGTTCAAATTGGGCAAGAAAGAAGAGTTAAAGAAAATTCATCCTAATCTGACGGGACTTTCTATTGAAAAATTAAATAAAACAGAAGTGTTATTATCAAATGGATTATCTCTTAAGAGAGGAGATAAAATAAATCCCTACTCTTATGCGGAAACTTTGCAGGAAAGGATGATAAGAAAGACTGTTGAAAACCATTTCAAAATAGAAAAAGAGCTACTTACACAAAACCCAAGAATTAAACCATTAACACTATTTTTCATTGACAATATAGAAGAATATCGAAACAAAGAAGGATATCTACGGAAGGTTCTTGAACAAACTGTTAAAGCACTAACCGAAAAGTATTTAGAAACCGAAACGGATTCGTTTTATAGACAATATTTAGAGAAAACTCTTAAAAATATCGAGCTTACACATGGTGGATATTTTTCAAAGGACAATACGACAAACAATGATGAAATAGAAAAGGAAATAAATGAGATTTTACATGACAAAGAAGCGTTACTTGATCTTGAAAATCCAAGGAGATTCATATTTTCTAAGTGGACGCTGAAAGAAGGTTGGGATAATCCCAATGTTTTTCAAATATGTAAACTCAGAAGCAGCGGGAGTGAGATAAGTAAACTACAGGAAGTAGGCAGAGGCTTAAGATTGCCGGTAAATGAGTATATGAGTAGGATAAAAGACAGGCAATTTTACCTAAATTACTATGTTGATTTTACCGAAAGTGATTTTGCGGATAAACTTGTTAATGAAATTAACGAAAAATCGCATACGATTTCCAGAGAAGTTGTACCTGAAAAATTGAATAACGACATTGTAAAAAGAATTTTAGAGTATTATCCGAGCAAGTTTAAGGACGAAGATGAGTTGCTTGAATTGTTGGATAACGAAGGAGTTATAACAAGAAGCAATGCTTTTAAAGAAGGAGGTTTTGAATATATAAAACAAAAATTTCCACTTATATTTGGTGGCATTGGTTCAAACAAAGTAAGAGACGCAAGGAAAGAGAAGAAAAAAATCAAGGTTAGGACAGGCAAATACAATGAACTAAAAGAGTTATGGGAAGAACTAAATCAAAAAGCCATTCTTGAATATAAAATCAAGAACGAAGATGAATTTAAGGAACTTTTTACTGAGTTTATGAAAGAGATGATAAGCAAACTTACCAGCAACATAATAAGAGATAGAAAAGTAGAGGTAAAAATAGAAGATGGAGAGGCCGTTTCAAAGGAGGAGTATCTAAGTGGAAGCGTAGAAGTTATACCTGTAATTACTATGACGTATCACAAGTTTTTGAAAGAGCTGGCCAGGACGATAAAAGCCAATCTAAAAACTTTGCATGAAGTTTTTAAAGCATTGAAAAGCGATTTTGATATAAACAATTTCTTAAATATGATAACCATAAGAGCCATAAAGCAGGGATTTGACAATTTTATGCTTTATAAGTCAATAGATAAGTTTGGTATTGCTTATCAGAAAATATCACATACTGTGCATCCGACTAAGTTAACAGATGAAAAAGGGAATCCATTAAAAGAAATAGAAGCTTCTGACATAGGAATGTTTTACTCAGAAGAGAAAATAGCAAATAGTTATTACTTTGAAGACCTGTTTTATGATTCTGAACTTGAAAAAGAAAATATAATTACAGACATTGAAGAGGTAATTGTTTTTACGAAGATACCCAAGAATTCAATAAAAATTCCTGTTGCAGGTGGTGGGAGCTATTCTCCAGATTTTGCTTATGTTTTAAAGACAAAAGATGGTAAGAAAAGACTTTACTTTGTTGTGGAAACTAAGAATGTTGACTCTAAAGAGGAACTCAGGAAAGAAGAGCTCCAGAAAATAAAACATGCAAGAGTTTTCTTTGGAGATAAGGTGAGGTTTGAAACTCAATTTAGTAATAATAAGATGGTTGATTTGATAAAAAATATATTGGAACGATGAGGGGTCTGTCTCATTTTTTGTGTATTTGTATTTTTTCCTGAGATAATGAAAATCATAAATGAGATTCAACCCTTTCTTTCACTTCAAAATAAATATTCCTGCTATCAATATAATCAAAATCCATAAGACTGAAAACGATTGAACCTGTTTCACTGGTGTAGGCGAACCTGTTGCGATTGTTTGATTCGACTTTGACAATGTTGAATTTGGCCTTGTCGTCGGTTGGGGGTTCGTCGGTGTAAGATTCGCAGGCCTGGGCGGCCTTCCGATTATTTTGTATCCAGGGTTGATCTTAAATATTGCTGGCACAGTTGGATAATTTGGATATGTTGGATAAGATGGGACGATTTGTGATACCGCATTTTCGTTTGAATAATCGGTTAAAGGCCCATAAGCGATGATTTTGCCGTTCGTAAGAACCGTGTAGATAACGGCTTTTGCGTATCCAAAGAGCGACATGTGTATTGTTGGATTTACACCGTAGTAAAAGAACTGTGTTGGATCAGATTTGCGCTGGGACGCTTTATCGTATAGTGTTAAGAAGGAAAACTTGGTGTCTTGTGGGTGTGAATCACCGTTCCACCACACTAAAATAATTTTAGAAATGTCTTTAAATGCTGGGCTTTCAGTTAAAATCCAGTTTCCTTTCCAATCTTTGGTGTATTTGACTGTTGAATCGCTTTCATGCCAGTTGTAGGTTGTGAAATGATAACAAGGATTCTCCGCTGTACATGGGCTTTTCAGCGGCCAAGTGCGTGGTACATGATATGTCAACGTAGTGCCCTTGTTTAGTACAAGTTTGAAATTTATAGGGACGCCAAGAGGATTCTTTACGGCAGTAAGAGCTTGAGCAGGATTAGTGCCTTTTTTTAGTTCTACAGTTACTGCCCCGCTGTTGTTTGTGGTATAGGTTTTTCCGTTGATTGTTACGGTGTAACCTTTAAGCCCGTACCAATTGTTGTCTTGAATTATATACGTATATTTGACTTTTTGTTGGGTAGGTGATGTTTTTTTCTTTTGAGTATGATATGTGCTGTTTTCATTTAAGATTGAATCAATCATATTTTTTTCTTTTTGATACAGTGAATTCCAGTAGTTGATAAATTCCTGGTATTTTTCTTGGATTTGTTCCAATCCAGTTTTTTGGCCTGATGTGAGGTAATTTCCAGGATGAGTAACGGAGTATTTATAGTTATTGACAAAATTTATCATACCTTGAGGGGATAATTCAAGAATGTTATTTTGATCTACGCTGATTCCTTGATTGTGATAAGGTGGAAGACCACCTTTTCCACTTTGGAGCACATGGATATAATTATCTATATCCTTTTTTACATTTATAATATCAAACCCCCAGTGTCCTGGCAACCACTGTGGCAGTGTTGTACTTTTGAGTGCATTAAATTGAACGATCATAGACTTTTTAAAATTATTTATTTTACTGATATAGTTATTGATATCATTAATAGTGAGCACAGGTAAATCATCTCCTTTTTATGGGTTTTGGTTTAATTTTTATTGTGGTGTATATGTTGCGTAATGAAAATACAAAGTAAATGGCCATCCTCCACCATGAAAATATGCATTCGAGTTAATAATTAAACCTGAGTGTGTGCTGTTAGGGTAAAGAACTGTTGAGCCTGAAATAGTTAATGATGAAGGAATGTTAATTATATCGGTTCCACCAGTCGTTGTTCCCGCTCCTCCTGAAGACTTTCCACTTGATCCTGAAGAGGCAGAAACAGTCATTTTGTCTACCAATATGATAGAATTTGACGGTAAAGAAGTAGATTTACTGCTACTGCTCGATGTCGATATGGTAGAGAACAAACTACCAAATGCATTTTCGATCTTTGTAAACAAAGTAGGCGCTGACCCATCGGAATTTGGTGCAGGCATTGCACTACCATTATTTGCAGATAAAAAAACAAGCAAAGCATTTAAACCAAGTGCTGTAGATGTTCCTAATTTTCCCCCACCAAGTATAACTTTGCCCGCATTTATATTAGATACCAAAGTAGCTACTGTTGATCCAGCTATACTTGAATTTTGAAATGCTGAAGCAGCAACTAAAGTCGTCATAGCATTCATTGCTGTATAAGATGAAGTTAAATTATTCATGCAGTTTTGATCATTTGCAAATTCATTCATAAGTGTTGAAGATGATGCAATATCATTAAAAACTGACGTCCATTTTGTGCCAGTTGCAGTAGCGAAGCTTGATCCCTCATACTGTACTAAGTACCTATAAGCATCGTGCAAATATTCTCCTACGTATTGCCATGAACCACCCAAATAAGCGTATATTGATTTTGTTCCAGCGATTCCAGCTAAATTGAAATCTTGTAATCCACTTGTTGGAAGGTTGTTTACTGAATTATAAATTCCCAAAAAGCGATGATCGGTTATTGTGCCAGGCAATAGTTGAGGGACTGTATAGTAAAATACTACGTTTGATTTATCAGTTAAATTCATAATCATCCCTCCTATTGTACTTTTTTAAGCAGTGCTTGTAAGTTGGCTAATTGCTTAGAATATATATCCTTTTCTTGCGCAGTCGTGGCTGCGTTTAATTTTAACGTTGCTTGTTCAATTGCCTTTTGTAGCACGAAAGATTTGTTTATCATGTTAGCTCACCTCAACTTGTAAGAATTTCGTATATGCAGCATAAGAAGTGTTGGACGTACCTAATGTGATGTTGAGTGTATGTACGCCTGTAGTGGCTGGGGCATTTAGCGAAAGATCAACGAACGTTTCATTTGTTGAATTTACGGTAGTAGACGATGCACTTGCACTGTCTATGTTTATTCCTATCGTAGTTGTAGCTCCGCTTGATGTATTCCACGCTGAAAGATGAGCAATAACTTTATCTATATTTCCACTGTTATAATAGCGCAATGATTTTATTATTACAGGATTTGTTGCGGTTGTTGACATTGTGGAATCATCGAGATAAAGTACCGTAGTTTGAGAAGTAGTAATTGTGGTATCAAGTGATATATTGGTAGAACCGTCGATCAAAGCTGACCCAGAAACTGCTCCAGTTAAAGATAAAGCGATAGGATTTGTCCATTTATTTGCTTCGCTCGCATGGTTGACAGTCTCAGTCAATGTAACATCACTCGATCCATCAATTGTGGCAGAACCGGTAACATCACCTGTCAGCGTGATGGTTCTCGGCATAGTCCATTTATCCGCTTCAAGAGCGTGTGTGGCTGTGCCAGTAGCGGTGTTGAATGATATATTCCCGCTTGCATCTCTTAAAACAAGCGTATTCACAGTTGCAGAAGATGTTGCATTAGCAATTAACGAGCTTTGTGCGCTGGTAAGATGGTACATTTCGTCGTTAGTACCACCTTGTAAGCCCAGCAAGTTGTTATGCTGAATAGTGGCACCAAATTTTACCCATCCTGTGCCGTTGAATACTTCTTCAGATCCTAAAGATTCGATATAACATGCGAATCCTTTATTAGGAGAAGTAAAATCCCATGTTGTGCCATTCCATTGCGCTATATCATTATCATGGCCACTAAACGCCCCTGTCCCTCCAACACCTACAATATACCGATCTCCTGCTGATGGAGAAGCGGGAGGCGTTGTGATAATATCCAACACACTATCTTGCCAGTCCAGCCCTTGAACGCTACTATCTACATAACCCTTTGTAGTTGCATCTTTTAAATTAGCTGGCTCGGCAAGATTGGTGATCGAATGATCATGCATATCAATATTATGAGTAACGTTTGGAACTATACTTCCGGAAACGATAATAGGCATTTATTTCACCTCTTTTTCATCTCAATGCCAAGGTGTGATCCCAAAGAGCATCATATAGGGATGATTCATCATAATGTCCAAAAGTGCCTATGTCGTTTAACTCGTCAACTATTTCAGATAATGTGTGGCCATTTTTCCTGCGTGCCCACCTTGGAATACTTTCCCAGTCCTTATCTCGTATTCCTCCAAGCCAAAGAATCATTTTTCTAAATTCTTTAGCCTTTTTTGCCTCTTCACGCTCATTTGCACGGTAATAATCTTCCCATGCTTTGTCAATTTCTTCCTTTGGAATTTCGATTTCAACTTTTTTGGAGCTTCTACACTTCTGGCATTTGAGACAAGGCTGGGGAAATAATTTCTCAATTTCCTTGATGCCTTAAATTTGACAGTTGTATATGAAGGAATTGTTATTATCTGCCCTGTACGGATGTTTCGTATCTTTCTGGCTTTTCGATCTACCACACGAAACGTGCCAAAACCTCGAATGATAATATGATCATCTTCTTTAAGAAAATCAAGGATATATTTCACCGCTTCACGTATGATTTTTCTCTTTTGTTTGTTAGTCATAAAATCACTCCTTTAGTGTTTAAGACTAAAGAGGAGATTGATAAATTCTATTCCTGATGCCACAAGAGCCGGAATAACTATAGAAAAAGCCCAATGAAAACTGCTTTTTTTCTCTTCTAATGATTTTTTTAGCTCAATAAAACCGTCTTCAACACTTTTAAGGCGAAGGTTCATATTGTCAATCATTTTTTTGTTCTGTGTGCTTACAATTTTGAGTTCTTCTACAACTGCTTGCATTGTATGGGTAAAATCAAGCAAAGTAGTTTCAAGTACAGATATTTTGCGATCATGAGTGTTAATCTTTTCACTTTGCTTCTCATTTTTGGTTTCAATACCATTGACTTGTTTCCTGATATTCTCAATTTCACTCTCTGCTTTAACTAATCTCATCCTATCTTCCATATTTACTACCTCGCTTTCATGAGTAATAAATAAAATAAAACACTAAAGCCACCCCAGCTGCTATAAGGACAGGATCATCCAAAAAATTATGCCCCTTTTCGAGAGCGGGTATTTTTAGAAAACGCGAGTTCTCCAAGATAGCTTTTTCTCCAGCTGTAAGGCTTGACCAAAGATGCAGTTTATATGCTATGTCGCCTGCTATTATCCCTAAAATAAGGCCCAAATATAGGTATCTCATCCGAACCTCCAAATTCTGTAATAAGTACTCCAAGGCATACATTCAAAGCCCCGTTTTTTAAGCTCACGATGAATTTCCAAAAGCTTTTTTGCTTTCAAATAAAAAGGCATTTCTTCGGTTGCTATTGCAAATGCTGTGCTTGCCGTAAGAGCGAGAACATAAATCGGCCCATTTGGCTTTTTCATAATCGGATACTTCCGACGGCGTGGATCAAGAAACGCCGTTGGTGGAAGCATGTCTAAGTATGATTTTGGTGGTTTGTGCCAGACTTCATCTGTAAAGCAGATCATTCGATGCCCTCTCAGCATAGACTCACCTCTCTTTTACCTTCAATTAAAAACCCACCCACCCACTCCTGACGTATTAACGTCCGCCGTTCATTTTCCAAGCTTGCCGTAATGCCTGGCTCATGGTCATTCCGCGGCTGCGGACAAGTGCCCAGGCGTCTCTCATTACGTGGCCAAATTTTGCTCTGGCCGCCGGAGAAAAATTGAAGCGCCTCTTTGCGGGGATACCATAATTAGTTGTACCAAACCTTCCGGAATCGTACTCTCTCCATGCGATTTCAAGAGCTTGATGCATATCATAGCCTTGCCTCACAAGTTGCCATGCACGATCCATCACCACTTGAAATTCATCTCCGCCACGTGGGGCTGCTACCGATACAGGTGCTCTCCTTCTTCCAGGAAAGGCAACATCAAAGATGCTTCCACTTCTTCTTGCCATTGAACATCAACCTCCTTTTGAAATGAGAAATAAAGCCAATATGGCTATTGAGATCAGCAAAATATTCTTATTAGTCAAAAGATTGCTCAAAGCTGGTTCTTGAGAATACTTTGTTATGTTAAAGTACGAATATGCTTTAGCCTGTATGTCTTTCCAATCCGGCGACGTTGTAAAATTAACTTCTTCTGGCTGCCACGTTGTTTTTACCGTTCCATTGCCAAGAAGATCAGCTAAAGAATCAGAGGCAATGGGTTGTAGATAACTTTTTTCGCTTTTTCCAGATACGTAGTAGATATTCTTTACAATCGTGATGGTATATGGAGATGCCCACCCATTCTTGTAGATAACGCTCCAAAGATATGTCAATAATTGCCATGGGTTTCCACCACTCAAAAGCCTGTAATAATCCTCAACAAACCACTTTTGCTGATACTGGTAGATATTCGTCGCATGTCCCGATTTTTGTCCCAAAATGTAAGCGCTATAAGTCTCATGGTTTCCTAAAACTAATTGCGTTGCCGAGTAAAGGCGTGCGAAAGCACTGCATTCTCCAGAAAAAGTCGCAATTGTAAAGTTGGCTGACTGGAGAATATTTGTCTTCAAGCTAAAAAGATGGCCTGTTGGGATGATAGGGATATTTCCTATATCTATAACTGATATATCTCTCGAATCAGCGATATAGGAGATAAAAGTTGCATATTTCCAAACCTCGCTTGGAACAGAAATTGGAATTCCTATCTTTGAAAGCAATTCTACAAACTCTTGAGTTCCTTTTAATTCATCTACCGTATTCAAATATCCAGATCTTATTAGCGTAGGGATGAGGATTTTTGATCCCCACGATTGAATGTAATTTGCTGCTGATTTGGTTCGAATCCCTATCATGTTGACATAATCCATCCTTTTTCACCCGACGATGTTATATGCTTCTTTCAACTGCAAAACCGACAAAGGCTGTTGAATGCCTATTAGGAAGACATTTGTCCCTGATGCCGTAACCGTTGGGGTATAGACAAGCGAATACCCCATTGCCTTAAATACAGAAGGCAAAGGTGAAAAGTACTTCGATGGTATTGGATCTTGAAGTTGTGGAGTCAAAGTTGCGGTATCAGTCAACGCAGTTGTTGCTAATGTAAACTCAGAGCCAGAAGCGATACTCAAAATCTCCACATCTCTAATCAAAGGAATGATAGGAAATTGCTGCTGGTTAGGCGCTGTGAATGTTCGAGGGGCCGGATTTGACGCATCTACTTCCCACAACTTGTATTGCATGGAAGATCCACCAGCTGCCAAAATAGGTAGTTGGGCAAATGTCATAGCATCAGCCACTTGCCGAAATGGTGAAATAGGGAAAATGTTTGCTTTTGAATTTTTGAAAATCAGAAGAGACACGACTGAATTCCCATTAGATGGTTCAAAATTGGTTACGAATAGCCTTTGAAAGCCATCTGGGAACGAAATTGTCCCGATACTTGGCAAAGGAATAGGTTGGGAATTCGTCGAATCCACATATATCAAAGCTGATTGATCATCACATTCAAGCACGGCAAATCCATATCCAGCCTCATCTATCTGGTAAGTTGCTGGGCCAGATACAAGTTCAATTACTACTTCTTTGTAAGGATTTGCGCTGTACACTTTTTTTGCTGTTGTTAGCACTTCTTTCACCTCCAAGCCTGTCTCATCAGTACGGATAGGCCATCTTCCGTAGATGGGGCACAATTCAGAGAAGCGGGATTTCCCTTGATTCGCTGTGCCCCATTTCGACTCTTATTACCCCTGTTTTGGAGGTTTCAAATAATACTCATACACCTTAAAGAAATAGTAAATTGCTATGAAGATGGAACTTAAGAACAATCCTTGCAAATAATTTGCCTGTGGAACGTTAGCACTTGCCCCCATTCGTATAAACCATGAAATAAAATCTATTACGAACGGGAAAATAACGAACTGTACGACAAAAAGGAATAAACCTGTTGTGAAACTATCCTTTTGGCTGTCGACACGGCGGATCTCAATGACTCCGAAGACAAAAACTACCGCTGCTACGAAAAGGTAGAAAAGGTTCATATCCATGTTTAATTCCTCCTTTCAAAATATTTTTTTGCCTTTTGGTACCCTTCTTCAAAATCTACCTCAAAATTAGAGAAATCTAAGACATGTTTGGCTTTTGATGTGAAACCTAAAAAATTGTCAATGTTTTCTACTTTTGCGGTGAACTCTTCATTGAGCCTGTAAACGGCCCCACTTAGAAATGCACCAAAATAACTTTCAATACTTGATATATTTGCATGGTAAGCTTCTGGCCTATTTCCAAACACATAAACTTCATCCATTTTTTGGGCAGGGCTAAGTGGAATGTTTTTCACAAGCCCACCGTCAACAAAAACAGACTCATGATAGGTAACGGGTTGAAAAACAAATGGGATAGATGCTGAGGCTGCAATTGATTCCAAAATAGTGATCTGCTCTGACATATGAACAGACGCGTTAAAATACATGGGTTTAAATGTAACTAAGTCAGTCGCACAAACTATCAAACTTCGTGGGAATTTATTCAGATATTCCATCCCGCCAAAATAAGGGGCTAAAATATCTATCAAGCTTGCTAACCCCCACGTAAATGGAAACCTAAAAGCGCTTAGTACTAATGACGATGTTGACAAAGCGTTGGAAGCTACTTTATCAAATCTCTTTAGCATCCTCAGCATTTCGCCTTCTTCATGTTTTAGAACCAAACTTCCTGCTGCTATCGCACCAAAAGATGTGCCGATAGCTAAATCTGTTTCCGGATTGAAAAGTTGTGCTTCTTCTAAATATTTCACAATCCCCAACTCAGGGACGGCAAAAGCGCCACCACCTGAGAAAACGAACGCTTTAGCCATTTTTAATCGGTATCCAGCTCCATCCAAACTGATTCTTCATGGATACGATCCAATCGATTATTTCCTTCACAGCCCATTTGACTATAAAAGCAAAAGGTTCAAGCATTGGGAACTTCTTCAAGAGATATTCCACAGTAGTTTCAGTAACGATGCTTTTCTTCGCTACACCTGCCCCCTTTATGGCTACAGCTTTTTCTACCGTTTCAATGTATCCCACAATATCTTGTATGATTTCGTCAATGATGGCACCGCCTGGAAGCATAGATGTGAGAATTTTTACCGGCCATTGATTCAAGAGATCATCTACGAGCTTGGTTTCGGTTTTTGCCTGTGTTTTGGCCTGTGATGTTGGTGATTTTTCCACAGGTGTTGCCACGTTTGCACCATTTACACCATCTACCATATTTATCCCTCCCTTTAAGATTTTGAAAAAACTAAAGAATCCCATCATAATTACCTTTTCTTGTTCATCACCATAAAAATCACAAGGACTGCGGCAGCTCCAGCAATTAACAGCATAGAATTACTGCTGCTCGTTGCTTGTCCGGTTATCACAGTATCTTTCACACACTTACTTGGATCATTGGGATCCGGATGATATCCATTCGGGCAATTTGAAGAAATAGTTTGTTTTTGCCCTTGATAAACTAAGTTGTTACCAGTTGAGCTTACCAACGTGAAATTTGTGTAAGTACCGGTAGGATCGTATATTTTAGATACAACATTTGCTGGATTCGCATCTTGAGGGAGCTGTACACTAATTTCACCGCCAGCATTTGTTGTGTATGTTTGGCCGCTAATGGTAAAAACGATGCCTTTTAGGTAGTTGCCGTTTTCATCTTCCGCTGTATAAATGTACGTTTTGGTTGTTGGATTAGGGTTAGGATTTGTGGCTGTAAGAACAATAATTAAATCAGATTCAGATGAATCGATTGTTTGCGATGATGTGTTATAGCCACTTTTAGACACCTTAAGAACCTTGCCTAATTGGATGTTTTTAAACGAGAAATAGCCATTTTTATCTGTTGTTGCCACTTTTGAACCGTAAGTAACCACTGCACCTACGATATAGTTTCCTTTTGTATCTTCTACATGCCCTTGAATAGAGTAGGTTTGTGAGATGATCTTATTAAGGGTTATCACCCCTAAATCTTGAGAATATATAGGTGTTTGCGTTGTCTCATACCCTGCTTTTGATATTTCCAAAATTCCATTGAGGTTTTTAGCAGAAAACTCAAATGAACCGTCTGATTTTGTGTAAACAATAGTACTACCGTATTTAACCGCAGCCCCAGAAACAGGGCTTCCATTCTGATCTTTAACTATGCCTGTAATATAGTAATAGCTTGGTGAAGCCGGACAGTAAGAAGGGACAATTATCACGTTTGTGAAATTCGTAGGTGTGATTTCTATAGGGTTAAATTTACAATGTTGGTACACTTTTGGCAAAGTGTCAACTATAACACCTATAGAACCTCCAAGTGGTACTTGCTTAAACATAAAATAGCCACCAGAATCTGTGGAGGTAAAATACGGGCCCCCTTCAACTTCGAAGTATTCTAATTTGACTTTTGGAATTGCTTTCCCTTTTTTATCTTCAAGCTGCCCTACAATGTTGTACTTTGTAGATGTTGCCGAATGATAAGTCCCTTTAATGTTGTAAGTCCCACCGTCAGTAACATATACAGGATTAAACGAATAATTCGTTTTGGATGCTTTTAATTCAACTTCTGGCCTTGAAGAAACCGGCACTTTAAGGGAAAGATAGTAACTTCCGTCTTCTTTAGATGTGGTTGAATCTAACGTTGAGCTATTCGCTACGTTAATAGCAGTAATAGTTACGCCAGGCACTACGGTTTTACCATCTATTGTCGTTACTTTCCCAGACACCGTCCAATCAAAATATTTTGCTTTCTCCCACGCAAGGTAAACCGGAAAAGCTGGGGAGAAGCTATAGAGGGCGTGAGGAAATTGTTTTATATAGCCTTCCCACGCTTTAGGGTCAACTTCTACGTCGATTTGTAGAATGGGATTTGACGAAGATGCCTGCGTCATTACCACATCCACATTTAGAAAGTTTTCAATCTGCCCTACCCAAAGGAAACCTGATTCACTGATTGCCAATGACTCGGAGCTTGTATCCCCTTTGTATTTAAATGTCATGCTTTTAGCGCCGTTCCACCACCATACAGGGCTTGACGTTGTTAGTGTTACCACTCCATTGTTGTTTGCCATAAAGAAAGAGAAGTGGTTAATATAGCCAGTATCTTGCGGATGATTTTTCAATTGAAAAATCCAATCGAGTTTTTTATAAAATGTCAACACAGTATCACCTTCTCAAAGCAAAGAGCAATACTAACGCAAGCCCTGCTACCAACATTAAAGTTGAACTTGAAAGTTGAGGATTACTGCCACTGCTGCCGATAGGGACTGAGCCGCCATTCCCAGTAGTGTTTAAATTTGTTGCATATGTGTTCCACCCTTCGGTGGCAATCTTTACTCCTATCGCCTGCATTTGCTCCTTTGTGCTTGGCATTGAATCATTACCGGCTTGAGCAATAGAATTTGCTAATGTTCCCATGGCTACTTTTCCAACCAGAGAACTTGCTCCAGCGAAAAGCAAAGCTCCTATGCTTGCTGCCCCTCCAACGATGCTCCAAAGATTATTCTGTGCGGAGTGGGCAAAGGAATTGTAATC